>JAUIGT010000072.1 GCA_030432615.1 Verrucomicrobiia bacterium | reverse complement strand
AATTGAATCCCGCGACGGGGGGACCGTCGGTATCGCGCAGCTGCACGCAGGAAATCACCCCGCGCAGGCCGAAGCCGAAGTAGAACGGAACCGCGAGCAGGGCGGCGGTTTCCTTGCCCAGCTTGCGGTCGAGGGTGGCATCGTGGCTCTCGCGGTTGGCGATCTCGTTCTCGCAGTAGGCCTGCTCGTTGGCGTAGACCAGGCTGACGATGCCCTGGTCGAGCGGTTGTTCGAACCCGACGAGATCCGGGGCGAGGGGACCGGTGTTGAAGGTCGCAACCAGGTGGCCGGCCTCGGGCTTCGCGAGCCAGATGGTGCCTTCATTGGCGCCGACCCACTGAAACGCGCCCGCCAGCACCCGGCTGACCAGCGGGTCCATCAGTTCGATGAACTCCGCCACCTGGATGCCGTCGGCCCAACGCATCAGCCGATCCTCGAGCTGGCCACCGGCGGCGGCGAGATCGGGATCGGCGACGAGATTGAGCGATCCGGGACCTGGCATTCGATTTCGGGGAGACGTCAGCCGTCGGTTCGCAGCGCGTTGACCAGTTGCTGCATGGCGTTCTCGTTGGAGGCCAGCAGCGGGGCGATCCGGGCGCGATCCGCGTCGCTCAGTTCACCGGCGGCGAGCTTGCCGATGAGGGCTGCGTCATCGTCGGAGACCGGTTCGGACGAGCGGCCGGAGACTTCCGGTTCGAAGCTGTCCAGGAAGGTGGCGAGGATTTCAAAGTCGTTTTCCATGGCGGTAATTCAGGTTGGTTTTCCGAAAGACGGCCGACCGAGGGCGCTTATGCGATTTGTGGAGAAAAAGTTTTCTTCAGAGATCGATGCCGTAGGCGCAGAGCCGTTTGAAGTCGTCCCAATCGATCTCGAGGTCGGGGTCCCGGGCCTTGATCATCCGGATGGTCTCCGCGGCGATCTGGGCGCGAGCGGAGGAAAGTGTGCGACTGATGCGCGTCTGGTCGCACTGCCACATGCGGGCGATCTCGGTCTGGCTGACGCCATGGAGAAAGGAGAGTTTCAGCATCACGAGCACGTCCGGTTCGAGGGTCGCAAACGCCTCGCGAATCGCGCCCGCCATCAGCTCGGCGAGGTCGGTCTCGATGAAATCCTCGTCCTCGTGGTCGTCGGCGACCCGCTCGAAGGCATCGACGCCCCGGGCTTCGTCGTCCTCGTAGCGAGGCAGCTCCCCGCGAAACTTGTCGCGCCGTTTCAGGTCGAGCCAGCGGTTCCAGGTGATGCGGATGAGCCAGGTGGAGAGCGAGGAACGTCCCTCGAATTTCTCGAGCAGGCGCACCTCCATGGCACCCTTCTTACCGGCGCCGAAGCATTCCGCGATGATATCGGCCACCAGGTCCTGGGCGTCGCCGCGCTCCACCCCGCGCGCCATCAGCACCCGTTCCAGGGTGGGGCGATACTCGCTCTCGAACTGCTTCACCGCGGCCTCGTCACCATCCAGCGCCTTCCGGACCAGTTCGAGGTCCTCGGCGTGCTTGAGTGGGGAGGTGGTGGATTCGGTCACGGTTCGAAAGGGGGAAAGAGGGGAAGGAGTCGGTTTGACGGCCAGCATCTCCCAGGCGGGGGGGCGGAGTCAACCCTGTTGGATCGCGGGCCTTACCCTGTTGAAAGCATCCTCGCTCAGAGAGTATCCGGCTCCTGGAGCAGGCCGCCGATGCGCTGGAGGAGCCGACCGGCGGCGCCGCCGTCGAGAATGCGGTGGTCGAAGCTGAGGGTGAGGTGAGCCTCGGTCTTGGGGACGAAGGTCTCGGTCTCCGGATCCCAGTGGGGGACCTTGGTGCCGGCTCCGAGTCCGAGGACGAGGTTCTGCTCGGGAAGGGGAATGGGGGTCGCCCAGACGATGCCGAAGGTGCCGAAATTGGTCACGGTGGCGATCCCGGCGCCGCGGGCCTCGGGAGGCAGCTTCCGTTCTCGCGCCTTCTGCACCAGGAGATCGTAGTAGTCCGCCAGTTCGGCCAGCCGCTTCCCGTCGACTTCGCGAATCACGGGAACGAGCACCCCGTCATCCACTTCCACGGCGAAACCGATATCGATGGCGGTGGGATGCACGATGCGTTCGCCCACGAGTCGTCCGGCCACGGCCGTATTTTCCGCCAGGGCGATGGCGAGGGCGCGGATGGCGTAGAGGGCGATTCCGGGTTTCGGGTCCTGCCGACGGCGGTGTGCGATGACCTCGTCCAGCACCACGGGCACGCCGACCGTGGCCAGGGGACGCGACCAGGAACGGCGCATGGAGTCCGCCACCGCGATTCGCATGGGGGAAGCCTCGGTCGTCTTGTTCTTTTCGATCTCGCGGATGAACTTTTCGAAATCCTCGATGGTCACGCGTCCACCGGCTCCGCTCCCGGCCACGCCCGCCAGGTCGGCGGCGTTGAGTCCGAGTTCCTCCATGCGGGCCTTCATCCGGGGGCTCAGGTAGGAGGCCCCGGTGGCGCTGGCGGGCACGGGAAGCCCCTCGATGGTCGGCTTGACCTCCGGGCGCTCGTCGGGGCCGGAGGCGATCATGTTTTCCTCGGAAACCGCGAAGTGAACGCCGGCGGTGTCGCTCTCCTCGGTCGATGAAGCTGCGTTGTCTCCCCGGTCCGAGCCGGAGGGAGTCTCGGGCAGGGGTTGGACCGGGCCGGTGTCCCCGCTCTTGTTGAGTCCGGCGCGTTGGATTTCCTCCTCGGTCACCTCGAGGTAGGCGAGGGTGGCGCCGACGGCGTAGCTCTCGTCGATGGCGGCCACGATCTCCAGCACCGCGCCACTGGCCGGGGTGGTCACCCCCATCATGGCCTTGTCGGTTTCCACCTGGAAGATCTCCTGGTCCGCCTTGACCTCGTCGCCGGCGGCGATGCCGATCTCGCGGATGGTGGCTTCGGCGATGGACTCGCCCAGCTGGGGCATGTGGATGGGAACTCGGGGCATGGTGAGCGCGGGGCGATCTGGGATTTTCGATCTGCGATCCTGGCGGGTTTGATCGCTCCTGATATGTGGGGAGGGAATGGGGCGGAATCAACCGCTTTTCCTCCGGAAACCAAAGGCGAACGGCCCGTCCCGGAGTGTCCGGAACGGGCCGTCGATGGCAAAAAAACGTTTCAGGGAAACGAGGGGTCGATCAGGACTGCTTCTCCTTGTCGAACTGGGCGTCGAAGACGATGTCCGATGCCGGGAAGTCGACCTTCTTGCAGTAGGCGGCCGATTCGGCGGCCCCGTATTCGCGGTCCATGCCGCCGTCTTCCCATTCGACCGACAGCGGGCCGGTGTAGCCGATGTCGTTGAGGGCGCGGATGATCAGCTCAAAGTTGACCTTGCCGCGTCCGACGGACTTGAAGTCCCAGTAGCGGTTGTGCTGGTGGAAATCGACGTGACCGCCGAAGACGCCGGCCTCGCACGGGTGATCGTGCCAGTAGGCGTCCTTCATGTGGACGTGGAAGATGCGGTCGGCAAAGCGGTAGATGAAATCGACGTAATCGACGCCCTGGTAGCCGAGGTGCGACGGATCGTAGTTGAAGCCGAAGGCCGGGTGGTGATCGATGGCTTCCAGCGCGCGCTCGGCCGAGGCGATGTCGAAGGCGATCTCGGTGGGGTGCACCTCGAGGGCGTACTTGATGCCGAGATTCTGGTATTCGTCCATGATGGGACCGAAGCGGTCGGCGAAATCCTGGTAACCGGCATCGATCTGGCCGGGGAGGTTCGGCGGGAAGCTGTAGCAGAGATGCCAGATGGAGCTGCCGGTGAAGCCGTTGACCACATCGACACCGAATTCCTTGGCGGCGTGGGCGGTTTTCTTCAGCTCCTCGGCGGCGCGCTGGCGAACGCCTTCGGGGTCGCCGTCGCCGTAGATGTATTCGGGCAGGATCTGGGCGTGGCGGGCGTCGATGTTGTCGCAGACCGCCTGGCCGACGAGGTGGGTGGAGATGGCGAAGTGCTTCATGCCTTGCTGGCCCAGCAGGTCGCGCTTGGCCTGGCAGTAGGCGGCGTCGGCCTTGTCGACTTCGAAATGGTCGCCCCAGCAGGCGAGTTCGACGCCGTCGTAGCCGAATTCCTTGGCCTTCTGGACGATGGTTTCGCAGGGCATGTCGGCCCACTGGCCGGTGAAAAGAGTGACGGGACGTGGCATGGTGTCGTTGCGTTCGTTAGGGTTTGGGTTGTCGGGAGTTTCCCCCTTGGGGAGAACGATTCTTATCGTGGGCGGGGAGGGAATCAAGTCGCGAATCCGGGGCCTCGGAAAAGCCGGGGGAGCGAAGGGCGGGGTGGTTCCGGATTTGCCTTGTCATCCCTCCGCGATTTTTTCATCCTTTTACCCATGAAAATGAGAATTTTCGGAATGGCGTTGCTGATGGTGGCGGGAACGGGCACTCAGGCCCAGGACGTTTTCGAGGTGGAATTCAATCCGCTGGGACGGGAGATCCCGGTGGAGAGCCTCGACAAGCAACTGCGAATCCAAGTGGAGTGGATCGAGCTTTCCCACGAGGCCTACACCGGGCTTTTGGAAGAGAGCACTCGGGGAGAGGGGGACTGGTATCAGCCGGGTGACGACAACCGGATTCGGGCGGCGGCCCGCGACCTGGTGAAAAGGGGGGATGCCCGGATGATCGACACCGCGATGGTCATCGCCCGCAGTGGACAGCGGGCGAAAGTGGAATCGATCCACGAAGCCATCTACCCGACCGAATTCGATCCGGCCACCGAGGTGCGAACGGTGGAAAGAGGAGGGCAGAAGGACATCGTGACGACCCACTCGGAGAATGGCCTGCCCTTGGCGGCCGCCTTCGAGACCCGGAACGTCGGCACCACCCTGGAGGTGGACCCGGTCATCGGTGCCGACGACCGCACCGTGGATCTCAACCTGGCGCCGGAGCTCGTCTACCTGGTCGATCACAGCAAATGGGGCGAATACAAGGACGGGGAGAGCGAGGTGGCGGTCGAGATGCCGGCTTTCTACACGATGAAGGTCACCACCCAGGTCACCGTCCTGGCGGGAGACTACCTGCTGCTGGGGGTGAATTCCCCCTTCAATTCGGAAACCAGCATGCCGGACAACGAGCGCAAGGTGATGGTATTCGTGAAGGTGGACATGCTGGCCATCGGCTTGCCGGACGAGAGCGAAGCGGGCTTGGAAAAAGCGAAGAAAGGCGACGATTCCAAACCGAAGAAAGGGAAGGGGAAGCCGTGAGAGCGTTTTCGCTTGGCCTGATGGTCCTGGGATTTGCCCTGGCGCCGGCGTGGGCGGCCTTGCCGTCGCTGACGGTGGTCGGGGAGGGCCGGGATCCAGAGCGGCTCGAGTTGCGCGAGCTGTCGATGAGCGTCGAGGTGGTCGGCGACGTGGCCGAGACGGTGCTCGAGTTGGAGTTTTTCAATCATACCAGCAGGCAGCAGGAGGGCGAATTCCTTCTCCAGCTTCCCGAAGGCGCCACGGTGTCGAGCTATGCGCTGGAGGTCCAGGGAGCGATGCGTCCGGGAGTTTCGGTGGAAAAGGAACGGGCTCGCCTTGCCTACGAGACCATCAAGCGGCAACGGAAGGATCCGGGCCTGGTGGAACGACAGGCGGGGAACGTGTATCGCACGCGGATTTTCCCGATCGCGGCCAACAGCCCGAAGCGGGTTCGGATCGGCTATCTGGAATCGATCCGGAACGGTCGCTACCAGTTTTCCTTCGACCATGACAAACCTTTGGCCTCGTTCCGTTGCCAGGTCTCGGGAGGGGACGGAGCCGGGCTGTCGGTGAAGGGCGTGAAGCGCGAAGCCACCGAGGACGGGGGAACGGTGACGTGGACAGGGCGGGATCTTTCGCCTAAGGGAACGCTCGAACTGGCTCCGAGCCCGTTGGTCCCGGGGGAATTGGCGCGCTGGATCCAGCGGGAGCCCGATGGGACGCGTTATCTCTTTGCCCAGGGACGGATGGCGGAAAGCGGCAAGCCGACCGAGCTGCCTCGGCCGAAGCGAGTCCGGATCATCTGGGACGCGTCCGATTCGGGAAGGACCCGGGACCGCGAACGGGAAATCGAGGCCTTGGAGCGCTACCTGGCGTGGGTGGGCGACGCCGAGGTGGAGTTGTTCGCCCTGCGAACCCGGCTCGAGCCGCTGTTGAAGCACTCGATGAAACAGGGCAGTGCGGGGCCGCTGGTGAAGGCGGTGCGGGACATCGCGTTCGATGGCGCGGCCGATTTTTCCCGGATCGGGGAGCAGGACGGGGCCGTCACCCTGCTGTTCACGGATGGGAAACTCAGTTCTCCTGCCTGGAATCTTTCGGACGGCATTCCCGGGAAACGGTTTTTCGTGGTGAACTCCATGGCGCCGCCGCTGGCGTTCGAGGAACGGGTCCGGGGCGGCACGACCGTGGATCTCCGGGCAAAGGATTGGTTCGACCGTCTGACCCTCGACAAGGTGGGCGTGGAGGTTCGGGGAGCGGCAGGCGAGACGGTCCGTATCGAACGCGAGGGAGAGCGGTTCACGATCACGTCGAAGCTGAGCGTGGACGGCGCAAGACCGTGGGAAGTGGTAACGTCGGGCGGTGATTCCTGGAAGATCGATCCCCGGCAGGAAGCTGCCGATGTCGAGAAGTGGGGACTGGTGCGCAGGATCTGGGCGCAACGGCGCCTGCGGGAGCTGGAACGATCGGGTTCGCGGGGCGAGATCACGGAGTTCGCCATGGCCGAGCGGCTGGTCAGCGACTACACCTCGGTGATCGTGTTGGAACGGTTCGGGGATCACCTCCGCTATCGGATTCCGCCGCCGGAGCCCGATCAGTTGGAGCGCTACGAGCGGGAGACGAGGGAAGGGCTCACGCTCGCGAAACAGCGCCTGGAGTCGGAATGGGACAGGAAGCTGCGCTGGTATCGGACGCCCTACCCGTGGATCGACATCGAGTTGGCCAACGCGGTGCCCCGGGTCGCGATCTGGGTCAAGGCGAGCCGGGAAGCGTTTCCCGAGGACAAGTTGAATCGGGAGGCGCTGGAGCCCTACGAACAGTGGTTGCCGGGAGCCCGCGAAGTGCTGGAGAAGAAGGAATCGCTCGACGGTGAAGAGGTCTTCACCGCCTGGCGGGAATCGGTCGGACGAGCGGTCGAGCGCCTGCGGGAGATCCAGAAGACGAACGCGGCCCGGAAGCAGAGCGGCAGGATCCACGTGTCGGTGCGCGGTTTCGTGAATCAGCGTGGCATTTACTCGGCTGATTCGCCCTTTCTCCTGGAGGATGCCATCGAGCAGGCCGGGGGACCGAATCCCCTCTGGGGCGACTGGGCTCGCGTCTACCTGTATCGCGATGCCGCCCGGACCGGGTACAACCTGCGCGCCAGCGACTACCAGGCCGTGCCGTTGCGCTGGGGCGACATGATCGTGGTCGAATCGGGACCGAACAACCACCATCCCACCTTCCTGTCCGGCGGGCCGGTCGATGGCTTCTCCGGTCCGATCGATCCCTTCGCGGCGCCGGCCTCGGGGGGAGCGCGGCGCGGAGGTGGATCGGCAGCCGCCGGGCCGGGGGTTTTCGAGGAAGCGGGGTCGTTCCAGCCGTCCGCGTCCTCCGCGACTTCCGGTGGATCGGACGCTTTCATCGACACCAGCCAGCGGCCCGGGGACGAGAACTTCGTGATTCGGTTCGTGGAAAGGGAACCGGAGGAACTCGCCACCGGCATCGACCAAGCGATCGTGGATTCCCTGCGGAAAAGCGAACAGCCGGCGCGGGAGTATCGCGAATGGGCGAGCCATCGGGAGGACCTGCCCTCGGCCGCGACGATGGTGGAAGTGGCCCGGGTCCTGTTCGAGAAAGGGGAGCGCGAACTGGGCGAGCGGGCGCTTTCCAACTGGCTGGAATGGCTGCCGAACTCCTTCGAGGCCGTTCGCGCCTTTTCCCTGTGGATGGCGGAATTGGGCGAAGAGAAGCGGGCGACTACGCTGCTGGTGGGGCTGGCGGAGTCGGTGGGTGATCCCGCCTCGCGCGCGGTGGTGCGTCACGATCTCGCCCGCCTTTCCGGCGACGCTGCCGATTTCCGGGCGGTGATCGAACGATTGCTCGAGACCGAGGAGCCGGGCGCTTTCGGAAGTATCGTCCTGACCGACTACTTCGCGGCGGGTGGCCGGGCCGAGGAAGCGTTGCGTTCACTGCCGCCGAATCCGCTGGCGTCCGATGTAAGAATCGTGGTCACCAGCAGTGGAGACGACGTCGCGATCGCGGTGAGAGAGCCGGGAGCGGAATCGCCGGACTGGCTCGGACTCAGCGCCCACGGTGGACGTCCCACCAACGCCTCGCGCGTTCACGAATACCAGATGAAGAACGGCTTGCCCGGAGAGTACCAGCTGGTGTGCCGGAGGATACGGGCCGGTCGGCGAATGCGAGCGCCCGTGACCCTGCGCGTGACCTGGTATTCCCGCTGGGCCGGGGAAGGGCAGGCAGTACGAACGGCGACTTACCTCATGGAAGGCGACGAGATGAAACTCGGTGGGCTCGACTTCAGCTGGGCGAAATGACGCGGCTCGGAGCGGTTCGCGTTTCTCATCGCAGGCCTACTGGAATGGCACTCGGTTGAGGAAGTTTCCCGGCGCCACATTGCTTTACCGAGTGCCATTCGGCCTACTCCGGTGACTGGCGCTGGAGACGCCGACCGTGGAGGATCAGCCAGATCACGACGATGGCGATGAGCGTCAGGGCGGCGTAGATGTGGTGGGAGGTTCGCGTGGAGGGAACCAGGTCGGCGGTGGCCCGGGTGGCGGCGGTGAGCAGCATCAGCCAGACGATCCAACGCCAGGTCTTGCTCTTGGGCGCGATCGATTTCGGGTCGTCACAATGCCCGAGGATCACGCGGTCGGCCGTGAGCAACATGACCAGGCTGAAAGCGCCGAGGAAGAGCAGGTGTTCGAAGGCGAAGAGCTGCATCGGCCAGATCATGCGGCAGAGAAAGCCGACCGGCATCATGGCAAGGCCGATCCGCAGTGCCCACGCTCGCGTCGTCGGGGCTCGCATTCGCCAGATCGCCGGAGTGGCCCCGAACGCCCAGACGGCAAACGCGAACAGCCGCAGGGCGTTGCCCGCACGCGGCCACCCGAAGGCTTCGGCCGCGAACGAAACCAGGATGACCATCGCCGATCCCCAGACGGCGGCAGCCCGATAGCGAGGCTTGGCCGGGGGACGCTGCCCCGCAACCTGGAAGAAGCGACCGAATAGATAGGAGCCGACCCCGAGGATGGGAAAAAGGAGAAAACCCTGGTAGGCGACGAGTCGGGTGAAGAGAAGCGAAGCGGTGGAGGCCTGTCCTTTTCCGGCGGCCCAGAGGAAGAGCACGACGGTGGTCATCAGGACCGAGACGAAGGCCAGGGCGAATCCCGGCGGAGGGAGGTCCCGGCTTTCCCGGCCGAACAGTCGTCGTCCGAGGATGAACAATAGCAGGAGGCAACTCCAGCCGGCGGCGAGGTCGCCCCCGACAATGTTGCCGAGCCCGTAGCAGACCTGGGCGAGGAACCAGGACGCCACGAGGGCGGCCAGTTCCCAGAGTTTCAGCGCCTCGGCCTCGAGAAAGCGCGGCCAGGCCGTGCCGAGAAATCCGAAGACGAAAGCCATCCCGAAGCCGAAGATGAGCAACCGGGGGTGCTGGATCGCGGGATAGGTTGTCCACCAGCCCGCGTAGAAGAGCGGCCAGAGCACCAGGCCGAAAATCGCCGCCATGATTCCCAGCGGAAAGAAGACGCGGAAAGGTTCCGAAACCCAGACCGGGGCATCGGTGGGCAGCGTCTGGTAGGCGGGTGGCTTCCTGGCGGCCATGGAAAGAAGGAGGGGCGACAATCCTGCCGCCCCTCGAATCGGAATGAATATGAAGGACCGGGCGAAACGGTGCTCGCCCCTTCTTTCAGATTTCCGGGAACTTCACCCACTTCTGATCCGACGCGGAACTTTTCACCGTGGTCTCGATGAAGGCCATGCCGGCGACGCCGTCATCGACGGTGGGGAAGTCGTAGCCTTCCTCGGGCGGCGCGTTGCCATCGATCTGGTCGATCATGGCCTGGGCGGCGGCGAGGTAGACGTTGGCGAAGGCCTCGATGAAACCCTCGGGGTGGGCGAAGGGCGTCCGCGAGTTGGCAGCGGCGGCGGCGCCCACGTAGTCGTTGCCGCGGCGGTAGACCTTGCGCGGGGCGTTGGCGAACTTCACGATCAGGTCGTTGGGTTCCTCCTGGTGCCACTCGATCGAGGCCTTGGTGCCGTAGACCCGGATACTGAGCGCGTTCTCGTCACCGTTGGAGATCTGGGAGGCGTAGATGATGCCCTTGGCGCCGCCCTGGAAGCGGACCAGGTTGTTGCCGTCGTCATCCAGTTCACGTCCGGGAATGAAGGCGGTCAGCTCCGAGCAGATCTCGTCGATCTCCAGCCCGGTCACGTAGCGTACCAGGTTGTGGGCGTGGGTGCCGATGTCTCCCATGCAGTTGGAGACGCCCGCGATCTTGGGATCGGAACGCCAGTTGTTGATCTTGCCCTGGCCGTCGCCCTCGACGTCGCCGACCGCGTAACCCTGAGGATATTCGGCCACGATCTTGAGAATACGCCCCAATTCACCGTCCTTCACCATGCGGCGGGCTTCCTTCACCATCGGGTAGCCGGTGTAGTTGTGGGTCAGGGCAAAGACCTTGCCGCTGGCTTTGACGATGTCGCGCAGCTGGTAGGCCTGCTCGAGGTTGTGGGTCATCGGCTTGTCGCAGATGACATGGAATCCGGCCTCGAGGAAGGTCTTGGCCACGTCGAAGTGCAGGTGGTTCTGGACCACGATGGAGACGAAGTCGATGCGCTGATCCTCCGGGAGGGTGGCTTCCTTTTCCGCCATCTCCTGGTAGGTGCCGTAGACGCGGGCCGGGTCGAGGAAGAAATCCTCACCCGAGAGTTTCGACTTTTCCGGGTCGGACGAGAAGGCGCCCGCCACCAGTTCGATCTTGCCGTCGAGATTCGCGGCCATGCGGTGCACCGCGCCGATGAAGGCGCCTCGACCACCGCCGACCATGCCCATGCGGAGTTTCCGGTTCATGAATTCGGGGATTTCGTGGGTTCAGTTTTCAGGATAAAAACAATAGCCAACTCTCAGCAGGACACCGGTTTGCCGGTTTCCGAGCTCTCGTAGATGGCGTCGATGATCTTCATCAGCGCCAGCGCCTGGTCGGGCGTGTTGATGGGCTCTTCCTTGCCTTCGATGGCCAGGATGAAGTTGGTGGCACTGCGGATCCGGCCCATGTCTTCGCAGGGTTCGGTCACGATGGTTCGATTCACCGAATTGCCCTGTTCCTGGACGTAGAGTTCACAGGTGTCGATGGCGGTGGCGTCGTCGCCATCGACCCCGAAGAGTCGCTCGACCTTGCCGCCGGCGCCGGTTCCCTGGAAGACGACCGAGACTTCCTCGCGCTTGACCATTTCCGCCCAGGAAATCTGGACACTCAACACCTGGCCGGTTTCGAAGGTGACGAAGGCGTGAGCGGCCGCCTCCACGTCGGTGGTGCCCCCCTCGACATCAGGAATGCCCCAGGGTCCCTTGAAGTTCTTGTCGCCCATGAAGGTGTCGAAGGCCTTGCCGAGCACATGGGTGGGCTTGGGATAGCCCATGAAATACATGGCCAGGTCCAGCATGTGGAGGAGATCGATGATGGGACCGCCGCCGGCCAGTGCCTTGGTGGTGAACCAGCCGCCGAAGCCGGGGATCCCGGTGCGGCGCACCCACTTGGCCTGGGCGGAGTTGATGGTGCCGATGGTGCCATCGTCCACGTAGCCCTTCATCGCCATCGACTCGGGCCGGGCGCGGTTGTTGAAGTTGAACATCAGACGCTTGCCGGCCTTGTCGGCGGTGGCGATCATTTCCTCCACCTGCGCCGCGTTGAGGGCCGGCGGCTTTTCGCAGAAGACATGCTTGCCGGCTTCGAGACACTGGATGGAAAGCGGGGCGTGGAACTTGTTCGGGACGATGATCGAGACCGCGTCGATGTCGCCGTTGGCCAGCATCTCCGCGACATCGGTGAAAACCTGGGGAATGCCGTATTTCGCGGCCGCAGCCTTGGCGGCCTCCTCATTGGTGTCGCAGACGGCGACGACGGATGCGCCGGCGGCTTTGAATCCTTCCACGTGATACAGGGCCATCCAGCCCGCTCCGATGATGCCTACCTTGGTTGCCATGGTGTTTCTTCTGGTGGTTTTGTTGAAAAAGGTTGGGGGGATTGAGACGCATTACTTAGCCGGAATCCCCCGGTTTTGCAGCCTTTTTTCGGGGAAATCAGGGAGTCCTGTCGAGGTGGGGATCGGCCTCGGATCAATTCAGAAGCCCGCAGACCTCGGGCACCAGAGCGGAGGCCGTTCCCCGGAGAAAGACTCCGCCGCCCCCGGCGGTGAGTTCGCTGAACGGGTTGGGCTCCGGATCGATCACCAACAGGGGCACGCCCCGGGCCCGGGCGAGATGAGCCATGCGCATGGGCAGGTTGGTGGCGCCGGAGGTGCCGACGACGATGAGAAGCGCGGCCTGCTCGACCGCGGTGAGACTGCTCTCGAAGCGAAAGTTCTCCTCGTCGTAGTATTCATCGAACCAGAGCACGTGCGGCCGGGCCGCGGCGCCGCATTCGCATCGGAGCAGGTCGCGCGTGGTCTCGTCGAGGGCCTGGCCTTTCTTCCAGTCGATGGAGATGGTCGCCGGCATCGGCCAGGGCAGCGTGGGGCAGGATCCGGAGCAGCGGGCGAAGTCGAGGTTGCCGTGGATCTGCCAGGTTCGCTCGAGGGAGTTCCCCGCCCGCAGGTGGAGGCCATCGACGTTCTGGGTGACGAGTCGAAAGCGGTCGCCCAATCGCGTTTCGAGGTCGGCGAGGGCCCGGTGGGCCGGATTCGGGCTGGCGGCCCGGCAAGCGGCACGTCGATACAGATACCAGGCCCAGACTTCGTCGGGGAGCGAATCGAAAGCGGCCCGGGTGGCCAGTTCCATCGGGTGGAAGTTCCGCGAGCCCACCGTCCAGAATCCCTCGGGACCGCGGAAAGTGGGAACTCCGCTTTCCGCGGAAATACCGGCGCCGGTGAGCCAGACCACGAGACTGGTCGCCTGGCGGGCCTTCTCGAGAAGTTCGATGGCCGAATCGGGAAGGGGAGATTGCATCAGGGCGGAAAGGAAACGTGACGGAGCACCTGGATCGGTCCGGCGGCTCGCAGGTGCTCGACCTGCGCCTCGTCCTTCACGAAGAAGGAACCGGCAAACCCGAGACCATTGATCGAGATGCCCTCGAAAGATTCGCATCGCCGGGGAATCACGACCAGGCCATCGCGGGTGAGCAGGAGGTTGTGCGGTTCGGCCAGTTGGCCATCCGGACCGGGACGCCAGCCCAGTTTCTCCAGAGCGAGTTCATAGACCTGGTGGAACAACATGGCACGGGTCGAAGAGGGCAGTCTCCTGTCTTCCTGGGGGAAACGGAGGGTGAAACAGTGAAAGGGAGGGCCTACCCCGGGATCGAGCAACGGGGCGAGGGGAAGAGGGGCGGTTTTTCGAGACAGAGGAAGGGGCACCAGTTGCAGGTGCTTGTGGCGCTGGCTCGCGCCCGCTTCCGGGCCCGAGTTGTAGAATCCGAGCGAGTCGAACTCCCGGAGGCAACGGCACCAGGCTTGGAAATCTTCGAGGGTGAGCCGGGATGTCTGCGACTCGAAGGCACGGGTAACGATGAGCAGGTGATCCGGCACCACGTGGAACTTGTTCAGTACAGCGAGGTGGGTAGCTGACACTTCCCCGACGAGCAGGTCCGGCTCGGGCGGCAGGAACGGATCAAAATCGACCGGCTTTCCATCGGTGGCTTTTTTCGGTTTGCGGGCGAGGTTTCGTGCGACACGAACGGGAAAATCGATGCCGTTCTCGGTCAGGATCGTTTCCCGTGTCTCGATCGGCAGCAGCGCCCCGGATCGCAGGGCACGCGCGCCGGTGTTTCGGATTCGGGTGCGCAGGGTGCCGGGTTCGAAAAGGGGAGGCATACCGGGAAACGGAGAGTCATTCGTCGTCGCCGGACTTTCGCGTGATCTCGGCGACTTCGGGAAAGCCGCTTGAGGTGAATCGCGACACCGTTTCCCGGTCGTCGGCCTCGAGGATGAGGCATTCCACGCCGGGCTTCGACTCGATGAAGGCGAGACCTTTTTCCCGGCCCAGCACGCTGACGGTGGTCGCGTAGCTGTCGGTGGTGGTGGCGTCGGGACCGATCACGGTGACGGCGATGCGATGAGTGAGTCCGAGCGCGGTCTTCGGATCGACGATGTGGGAGTAGCGGACCCCGTCGATGTTCACCGCCTGCTGGGTGTCGCCGCTGGTTGAGATGGCCCCGTTGAGCAGGGGGACGGTGCCGGTGAGCGGATGCTCGGGATCGTTGGCGAGGACGGCGTCGAGCGAACGGATCCCGATCCGCCAGGCGTCCTTGCCGGGCGGGGGATCGCCGACCACGATGTCGCCGCTGGCGGCCACCAGGGACTGGGAAAAGCCGCGTTGCTTCAGGATATCCAGCGCTTCGTCGGCCGAGTAGCCTTTCACGATTCCGCCGAAATCGAGTTGCATGAACTCGGCCCCCAAAGTCACCGCCGGCGTTTCCCGGTCGAGTTCCAGTTTCTGCCAGCCGGAACGTTCGCGGGCCTGGGCGACGCGGTCGGCGGTGGGAAGGCGGTGGTTCTTTCGTGACTGCCGCCAGAGGCGGATCATGGGCCCGACCGTGACATCGAAGGCCCCGTCCGTCTCGCGGGACAGCTGTTCCGTTTTCACGAGAACCTGAAAGAGGTCGCCGGAAATCGGGATCTTCTCTCCCGGGGGATGGGTGGTCAGCAGCGTGATCTCCGAATCGACCTGGTAGTCCGAAAAGACCCGCTCCAGGGCCGCGATCCGGTCGAAAGCGGCGTCCGCCGCGGCCTTGGCGGCATCGGTTTCCTCCGGCGTCGCCCAGAGTCGGAGGGAGAACTGCGTCCCCATGTGTGCCTCCTGAAAAGTGAGCAGGGAGGGAACGGTGCCCGCGGATTCGGCCCGGGGTTCCTTACTTTCCGGGGCGGGCTTGTCGGAGGGAGAGCGACCACATGAGGACAAAAGAACGGCCGCGGCAAAGAGGCCGAAGAATCCCGGAATCGCCGTTGCCAAATGGGGGGCGATTCCGGGCCCAGGTGGCCGATTCGAGTTCAGGCGCTCCTCGCTCGGGCGCGCGCGACCGCGGGAGCCCGGGAAAACGCTGATCCGCTTCGCCTTCACGGTTACTCTTTGGGATCGGTCAAGCCGGTGGCGCTGTTCCATAGTTGATACATTACCTCTTCCGAAGGAATCGCCAGCGGACGGACGATGCGGAATCCGAGCCAGGTGGCGTCGGTGTGATACCAGAGGGACTTGGGAAGTTCCGGGTCCTGGATCTTCCAATCCCGGCTCGAAGCGGTGCGGACCGCCGACCTCAAGAGTTCGGGATCGTCGTACCAGGAACCGCCTCGCGCGACGCGGGGGTAGAGCTTCGTGGCGGGGATCGTCTTCCGATTCGTGGCATAGCCGTCGGCGTAGTATTGGTCGAGGCACCATTCCATGACGTTGCCGTGCATGTCGTAGAGGCCCCAGGGATTGGGTTTCTTCTGCCCGACTTCCTCGTAGCGGTCGAGGCCTCCCTCGGTCCAGAACCATTCGTATTCGTGGAGTTTCGACGGATCATCGCCGAAGTGGTAGGCGGTGGTCGTTCCCGCGCGACAGGCGTATTCCCACTCCGCCTCGGTCGGCAGGCGGTAGTAGTGACCGGTCTGGGCGCTGAGCCACTGGCAGAACTTGCTGGCCGCGTGCTGGGTCATGCAGATGGCGGGATGTTTTCCCTTCCCCATACCGAAGCTCATCTCCACGTAGGGCGTCGTCGGCATCGAAACGAGATCGACGGGACGCGCATCGTCCAGCGTCTTCACGGGAGAACCGTCCTTGTGCCGGGCGACATTCGTGATCATGAAGGGCTCGAACTGTTCCCAGGTGATTTCGAATTTTCCCATCCAGAACGGCGCCACCGCCATCTCCCGTTGCGGGCCCTCGTCATCCCGGCGGCCCGGTTCGTCCTCCGGGCTGCCCATGAGGAAGCTGCCTCCTTCGATCGCCACCATGTGGTAGGGAACGCCCGTCATGGGGATCGGTTTTTCGTAGTCCTCCATCGCCGCCCCATCCCGGACGGGCGAGGTCGCGAGGATCTTCTCCCGAATCATCCGCACCAGCTCGCGCTCCTCTTTCTCCTTCGGCGAGAACGCCTCCTGCGCTGGCGCCAGAGAAACAATCAACAGGAGACTCAACAGGGTCAGGTGCGGGATCCAACCCTGTCGAATTGGTGAGAGGAAAAGATGGGCGAGGGCTTTCATGGCTGGTCAGCCTAGCGGAATCTCCCGGAAAGGGAAAGAGGCGAGCTCCTTTCGGAACTCGCCTCTTTCGGGAAGCCTGATGGAAAGCAACATCAGGGGGAAACGTTGCCGGAGTCGCGACTCACTCTTCCTCGTCGCGGCCGCCCTGGCTCCAGATGTCGTGCATGGTCTCGGCGTCCGGCACTTCGAGCGGGCGGACGAGACGGAAGCCGAGCCAGGTGGCGTCGGTGTGATACCAGATCGACTTGGGCAGCTGCGGATCCTGGATCTTCCAGTCGGGGTGAGAAGCGGTGCGGGCCGCGCTGCGGAGCAGGTCGGCGGTGTCATACCAGGAACCGCCGCGAGCCACGCGCGGGTAGAGCTTGGTGGGACGCACGAAGGGATTCTCGGTGACGCCGGTGCGACCTTCGTAGGCGGTCTCGCTGTACTGGTCGAGGCACCATTCGAGCACGTTGCCGTGCATGTCGTAGAGGCCCCAGGGATTGGGCTTCTTGGTGCCGACCTTTTCATAGCCGGTCCGGGTCTGGCTGGGATCGAAGACGGCGTATTCCTCCAGCTTGGACGGGTCGTCGCCGAAATGGTAGGCGGACTGGGAACCGGCGCGGGCGGCGTATTCCCACTCGGCCTCGGTGGGAAGGCGGTAGTAGTGGCCGGTCTGGGCGCTGAGCCATTCGCAGAACTTCAGCGCGGCGTGCTGGGTCATGCAGATGGCGGGAAAGCCGTTGGTGCCCATG
>JAUIGT010000071.1 GCA_030432615.1 Verrucomicrobiia bacterium | reverse complement strand
CGCCCATGGCGGGCTTGTAGTCGAAGAGATCGAGTTGGGACGGCGCTCCCGACATGAAGAGGTAGATGGCGCGCTTGGCGGCGGGCCGGAAATGCTGGGTGGCGGTGCCGGTGGCGCCTGCTCCTCTCTCATCTCCGACGGCGGCGCCGGCCCGCGTCCGGTCGTATCCCATCAGGGAACCGAGCGCGGCCATGCCAAGGCCCTTGGCGGGGCGGCCGAAGAACTGGCGACGGGTTTCGTAGGTGAGGTAATCTTGGAGCGGGCTCATGGGAAGATGGGGAAGTTTTCGGAAGCGCACTGGGAGTGCGGGCGTCTCGCCCGCTTCGGATGGCTTGTTGCTATTGCTGGCTCCGGCATCGGGGCGGGCGAGACGCCCGCGCCCCCAGGGGTTTTTCTTCAGGGCTTGGAAATGGATTCGTCGAGATTGAGGATCTGGCTGGCGACCATGGTCCAGGAAGCCAACTCGACAGGTTGCTGAGCATCGGCGAGGGAGAAACGCTCGTTGACGCTGTCGGCGAGAAACTCGCGGGCGGCGGGTTCGTCGCTGCCCCAGGCGTTCTGGAACTGGGCCAGTGAGGCCTTCAACACCCGCTTCTCGCCGTCGTCCATGGGGCGACCGGTCAGGAGCATGGCCAGGTAGTCGATGCGGCCGTCCACGTTGTCGTGCGCGTTGAGCGCCTGGAGAGCCAGGTGCCGGGTGGCGCGGAGGAACTGGGGATCGTTCATCAGCACCAGGGCCTGCAGCGGGGTGTTGGTGCGCTCGCGGCGGACCGTGCAGCTCTCGCGGTTGGGCGCGTCGAACACGGCCAGGTTCGGAGGCGGAGCGGTGCGCTTCCAGAAGGTGTAGAGCGAGCGCCGATGCTCGGCCGACTTGCCGTAGTCCTGGTAGAAGGTCTGGGTGTTGCTGTTGGTGTAGCCAACGGCTTCCCAGATCCCGCCCGGCTGCCAGGGGCGGACACTTTCACCGCCGACCTTGCGATCGAGCAGGCCGGAAGCGGCCAGGGCCTGGTCACGGATGACCTCGGCGTCGAGCCGGAAGCGCGGTCCGCGCGCCAGCAGGCGGTTCTCGGGATCGCGCTGGCGCAGTTCGGGCGTGACCCGGGCGGACTGCCGGTAGGTGGCGGAGAGCATGATCTCGCGATACATGGACTTCACGTCCCAGCCGCTTTCCATGAAGCGAACGGCGAGGTAGTCGAGCAGTTCCGGGTGGCTCGGCGGCTCGCCCTGGGTGCCGAAATCCTCGGCCGTCTTCACCAGTCCGGCGCCGAAGAGCTCCTGCCACATGCGATTGACGATGACGCGCGCGGTCAGCGGATGCTGCTCGCTCACCAGCCAGCGTGCCAGGCCGAGTCGGTTGGCGGGCATGTCGTCACCCAGCGGCGGCAGGAAATCGGGCACGCCGACGGTCACCTCGTCCTGCGGCTTGTCGTATTCGCCCCGCTCCAGCACGTGCGCCACAGGGGCGGCGTCGGCCTTTTCCTGCATCACCAGGGTCACCGGGGTCTGCGATTCGATGGCGTTGATGGCGGTCTCGATCCCGGCCTTCTTCACCAAGGCCGAGCGGTAGGCCTCATCGGAAAAGGCGAGGAAGGCGTCCCGCAGTTCGCCCGTTTCCTTGTCGTTGCGCTTGTCGCCCGGCTTGGCGGCGATGCCCTGGAGACGCGGGCGATCATTGAGCAGCTGGATCTCCCGATCGCTGAGACGTCGGTCGAAAAGACGCACGTCGCTCAGCTTCGGGGTCAGCCCGCTTTCCTCGGTCCTGCCGCCCACCAGGAGTTTCGCCTCGCTCAAGAAATCGCCCTCCATGGTGTCGAACCATTCCTTCACGAAGCGGCTGCTCTGCCTTTGCCCCTTGAGATAAAGCCCGATGCCCTCGGAACTGCCGGAACCGTCGTAGGTGAAGACGAAGTGCCCCGTGCTGCCAGCCTTGACCCGTCGGGTGATCCCGGAACGGAGGGTCCGGCCTGGCCAGGATTCGATGAGTTCCAGGTTGATGGCCTGGTCCTCCAGCACCACCCGCCAGCCGCGATCGGAATTCGCCGAATCGGTCTTGCGCAAGAGAATGCTCCGCCCCTCCTCGGCCGGGGCTTCGAAGCGGAAGGCGATCGAGAAAGGCTTCCCGCGCTCGAACCGTCCCACCTCGGCGCCGAGATCGGTCGCTTCCTCACCGTCGGCCGATGCGGGCTTTCCGAGGAGAGCCCCCGCGAGCCGCGCCTCGGCCAGCGAGGTCGCGGCCGCCTTGCCATCCTTCAGCCAAGCCTGGAAGGCCGCCTCGCCCGCCTTCCGGGCGGGCTTGAGCTGTTCGTTTTCCACCTTGGCCAGTTCGGCGCGCAGTTCCTCGACGCGTTGCTTGTCCTTCTCGTCGGCGTAGACGCGGATCACCGGCGGCGAGTCCTTGGCGTTGCCGTCCATCCCGGGCTGGGTGGTGTTGTTGAAGTAGGCGAAGAGCTGGTAGAATTCCTTCTGGCTGATGGGGTCATACTTGTGGTTGTGGCACTGGGCGCAGCCCACCGTCATGCCCATCCAGACCGTGCCCGTCGTCGCCACGCGGTCCACGGCGTAGCGGACGAGGAACTCCTCCTCGATGGCACCGCCCTCGGAAGTGGTGACGTTGCAGCGATTGAAACCGGTGGCCACCAACTGGTCCTGGGTGGGATTCGGCAACAGGTCGCCGGCGATCTGCTCGATCGTGAACTGGTCGAAGGGCAGGTTGTCGTTGAAGGCGTTGATGACCCAGTCCCGGTAGGGCCAGATCTCGCGGTAGTTGTCGAGATGGAGCCCGTGGGTGTCGCCGTAGCGGGCGGCGTCGAGCCAATAGCGGGCCCGGTGTTCCCCGTAGGCCTTGCTGGCCAGGAGACGATCCACCAGCTTCCGGTAGGCCTCGGGAGATTCATCGTTCACGAAGGCCTCGATTTCCTTCGGCGTCGGCGGCAGTCCGGTCAGGTCGAGGGTGGCGCGGCGAATGAGCGTGTGGCGATCGGCTTCTCCGCCCGGGGTCAGCCCCTCCTCATCGAGACGAGCGAGCACGAAACGATCGATATCGCTGCGCACCCAGTCGGATTCCACGGCTGGAACCGCTTCCACTTTTGGTGGAATAAAGGCCCAATGCTCCTCCCACTCAGCACCTTCCAGGATCCACTGGCGAAAAAGCGCGACCTGGCCGGGCGTCAGCCGCTTGTGGGAATCCGGCGGCGGCATCTGGTCGTCCGGATCCTGGGTGGAGATGCGGGCGAAGAACTCGCTGGCGTCGAGATCACCGGGAACGATGGGAGCCTCCGCGTTGCTCTCGCTGGCGATGGTCGTCTGCCGCAGGTCGAGCCGGAGGTCGGCCTTGCGCCCCTCCTCGTCGGGCCCGTGGCAGTGGAAACAATTGTCGGAAAGGATGGGCCGGATGTCCCGGTTGAAGGAAATCTTCGTCTTCGCCCCGGCCGAGACCAACGTGGTCGGCGGACGCGACTGGGAACCGCCGGAAGTCTGCGCCAGCACCGCGCTGGTCTGGTATTGCTGCTCCGGCGTCTGGTCGTCCTCCGGCTCCGAAATACGGGGAGGTTTCTCCGCTCCCGCCGTGACCGGCGCGCTCCGACGAGCCCCCTCCTCGTTCGCCGAGGATTGCTCGACCAAAGAGGGTTGTGCCGATGATTCGACCCTGTCGGCTCCCTCGCGGGCCGGCTTCAGGAACAGCTGGTAGGCTGCCGCGCCGAATAGAGTCACCGTGGCGACCGCGGCCAGTCCGAACGAAATGCGAGCGGGGCGCTTCGTCGCCTCGACGAAATCGTTTCTCTCCAGGTCGTCATCCGCCGCCAGCACCGGACGGCTGCCCGGCAGGCTGACCACGTTCCCGGGGCGCAAGGCGGCCGCCAGGATTTCCTGCAGTCCGGCTTCCTGATCGAGGGCGGCATGCAACTGGCAATAGGCCACGTAGACCTCGCGCGCTTCCTCGGAATTCTCCAGCATCCGGGCCAGTTCCCCCGATTCGGCGGACGTCGCCAGGCCTTCGGCGCTGCGCTGGGCGAGCCAGTGCAGGCGGTCGTCGGCTCCACCGGGGGCGGAGGGCGGGAAAGGATGACGGGAGGATTTCATGGGCAGGGATCGATCGGCAAAAAAGGGGACAAGGGCGGAGCGGGTTCAGGAGGCCTGGCGCTGCAGCGTTTTCTCCACGCAGCGCAGCAGGTTCTGGCGGGCGCGGAAGAGGAGCTGGGAAATGGCGTTGGCCTTGTCACCGGTCTTGGCGGCGAGGTCGGCAACGGACCATTCCTCCAGGTAACGAAGCCGAACCACGTCACGTTGGCGTTCCGGGAGTTTCTCGAGACACTCGCGCAGGGCTTCCACGCGGGATTCGTACCCGTCATCCAGCCGCTCCGCGGTGGTGGCGAGCGAATCCACGAGATCGTCGTTGAAGGTCAGCCGACTGCGACCGAGTTTCCGCCGCCAGGTCATCACCTCGAAGCGGGCGATGCGAAACGCCCACGCGGTGAAATTGGTTCCTGGTTCGAATTCGCGCGCCTTCCGCAACAGGATGACGTTGGTCTCCTGGAGGATGTCACGAGCCGCGTCGGCATCGCCAGTCAGCGAACGGATGAAACTTTCGAGGCGCGCCTGGTGGGCGGCCATCAATTCGGCGTAGTCCTCGGTGTCGGACACGATATGGAGGGCTTCCTTTCCCATGGGATTCATGGTCTACGGGTGCAACGCCGGTCGCTATGCATATCTTACGCGAGATTTGCCGGCACCCCGGGGGCGCGATGACGGGCCGGGAGGGCGCGGGGCCGGTTCACGGTTGGAATGCTGGAATGGTGGAGAAGTTGCGATGACGTTGCCCCGGAAGGACGGCGAAAAAGCCCCGGAGGGGCGATGAGAAGGTAGCGCGGGGTGCAGCGAAGCGGAACGCCGGGGACGGGGCCGCATTCCACCGCGAGAGCCCCGGAGGGGCGTCGAGAGGGCACCGAAACGCGGGGCGCCTTCCCCTTGCCGCCCTTCCAGGGCTCCCTCGGACTCTGCCCGGGATATCCCGGCGTTCCGCTTCGCTTCACACCGCGCTACCTTCTTACCGTGCCTCCGGCACTGCTCCTTGCTCTACTTCTTGGTCAATCGGCGGAAGAGCATGAGGCCGATGGAAACGAAGACGACGTTGGGGACCCAGGCGAGCAGGTGCGGGTAGAGATTGTGCTTCTCCCGCACCATCTCGACAATGGTCATCAGGAGGAAATAGACGATGCCGATGAGGAGGCTCATGGCGAAGCCGACGGAAGTCTCGCGCCGCTGGGCGGTGATGGCGAAGGGCACACCGATCAGTCCGAGGGTCACACAGGCCAGGGCGAAGGAATAACGCATGCTGATCTCGGTCTTGAGGGAACTGCGATCCTGGCGCGAGAGATCCTCGGCCCGCAAGGCTTGGCGCAACTGGGGTACGCGCAGGGTCTCGGGCTTCACCTTGTCCTGGGTTCGCCGCAGTTCGGTGAGCGGCACGGACATGGTCGAGGTGTCGGCGTAGAAGGGCTGAACCTCATCGACTTTCGAACCCTCGGAGCTGTGCTCGAAGTGGGCGTTGTGAAATTTCATCAGCATCGCCGGCTCGACGCTGTCGGGATCGAGCGTCACCTCCACCCGCTCCGCGGTGACGAAGATCTCGGGCCGGGAAAAGCGATCGAGCACCGCCATCTCGAAGTGCGTCAGGTATTCGCCCTCGCGATGCGCGTAGATGAGATAGTTGGGAATCTCGTCCATCACCTGGCGGTCGGTGAACAGGGCCATGGGATTCTTGGACGCCAGGTTGTAGAGCATGTCCGGCAGCATGCGCTCGAGCCGGGCGCGGGCATCGGGCTCCACCTGCAGTTTGATCCAGCCGCAAAGACCGGTGAACAATAGCCCGAGCATCGCCACCGACAGGCAGATCCGCGGCATCGACAGGCCGGCCATGCGCAGGGAAACCAGCTCGTTATCGGCCGAAAGCCGCCCGAAGATCAGGAGAATGGCGGTCAGGAATCCCCAGGGAATGGTGATCGCCAGCGAAAACGGGAGGACGTTGGCCAGGAGTTTGATGACGAACCCGATGTCGAGGTCGGGCCGATCGACCAGTTGGGAGAGAATGTGCTTGAAGATGCTCCCCAACACCAGGACCACGCTCAACACGACCACGGCAAAGAACGCCGAGAGGAGAATCTGGCGTCCGATGTAGCGGTCGAGGAGTTTCATCGAGAAGCGGTCGGGTCAGTCACGGAAACGAGTGCCGCGGCACGGCGGTTCCGCCCACTGTTTCAAGAACATTGGATACTTACCGAAGCGAAGATACCTGACCCGCCGCCGGTGGCAACCTCAACTAGACCAGGGTGTGTGGACAAATCGCCGGACCACTCAGCGCGAGTCCCATCTTCGGCTGGCAAGGGGCGTCGAACGGCGCTGGGCGGAAAATGGGCAGCGAATTCCAAAATCTCGCCGCTCGCGGCGCTGACTTCGCCCCCCCCTCTTCTCCATCCGTTCCGAGAAGTGCGGAAACCGGTCCCCTTCCTACTGCCCCCCCTCCAGGCGCCAGAGGTCGCTGGAGAGCACTTCCCAGGCGTGGTAGGCGGTAGCGAGGGTCAGAATCACGAGGGCGATGCGCCGGTCGTTCAGTTGCAGGCCCAGTTTGGGGATCCGGGTGGTGCCGCCGAGCCGTCCCACCAGGTAGAACGACAGGCCGATGAGCGGCAACGCCAGCCCCAGGATGAGCCGAGGCCCCACGCCGATGGCCGCATACCATGAATAGAGCAGGGCGTAGCCGAGAATGAAGCCGACCGACATGAGGATCGAGGCCCAGTGTTTGCGCAGGAAGTCGAGCGATTCCCTCCAGTGGAGAACCACGATGGCGAGGACCACCCAGCGGCAGGCTTCCACGAGGAGCCGATAGAGCGGCTCGTAGTCGTGTTTCAGGCGCCATTGGAGCTTTCCCCAGCCCTCCCGGGGACGCTCCACGATGCGGGCGAACTCGTGTTCCCGGACATACTTGGCAAAGCTGGGGAGTTCCTCGTTCTCCGGGAGAACGAAATCCGGCTCGGCGATGTCCAGGTCCCGCCATTTCCGCTTCTCCTCGTCGGTATCCATCCACATGTAGTACTTGGAATGGACATCGAAGAAGGGCGAACCGTAGAGCTTCCAGGTGTTGACGAGGTAGGGCGAGAGCAGGACGACGAAGAGGACGGGAATGATCGCCACCTTGCCGAGATCCAATGCCAGCCTTTTCCAGGTTCCCTCTCCCCCGCCCCGCTTTCGCTCGATGACCAGATCGACGACCTTTTTCAACCCGAAGCAGGCGAAAAAGAGGGCGATCAGGGGAATGACGGCCGACTTCAGGATGAAGGTCGCCGCCAAGGCCAACGACGCGAAGATGGCGTTGAGCCAACCGGGCCTCTCCAACTGTCGGAGCAGCAGGGCAAAACTCAGGGAAAAGGTCAGGTAGAAGATGACCTCCGGCTGGACGTAGGGCGCCTTGATGACCGCAAGGAGAAACCCGAAGCTCCAGGTGACGAGAAAGGCCTCCCACTCCGGCATCCACCGCCGGCAGAGAAAGAACGACGCCACCAGCACCGCCATGGAGAGGATGACGTTGAAGCGCTTGCCCCGCTCGAAGTAGGCCTCGCTGATGCGGCGGTCCTCTTCGCCGGAGGGATCGATCTCGTAGGCGCTGTCCTGATCGTAGAACGGGATCAACAGAAGCGAGTAGCCGGGCATCCGGTGCCGGGGCACGACCCACTCGAAGTTCGTGTCCACCAACTTGCGGGCCGCGTTGAGGTAGGGCTGCTGATCGTGGCGGACGACGGCGGGTTCCCCGTTTTCCTTGATCCCCGAGTTGTCCCGCTCGCCCTTGCGGGTGGCCAGTTGGTGAAAAACCGCCAGGAAAACCGCAAAGAGCACGAACAGGACGATCCGCCCGACTCGCGAAGCACGCGGCTGGGCCGGAGAGGGAGCATCGGAAGGAACGGCGTCGGCGTTGGAGGAGGTTTCAGCCATGAAATTCGGTTGCCATTATGCCCCAAACCAGGCAATTGCAAAGGCGGAGCGAAAAGCGAAGGCGTTTGGCCATCAACGACCGCCCTCCACCACCCACAGGTCCTGGGTCACCACCCCGATGGCACCGAAGGCCACGAAGGCGAGCATGATCACGCCGAGAACCACGCGCAGCGGAGCCTGCCACCGGTAGACCTTGAGAATCACCGGCTCGGCAAGGCGATGGATCGCCAGCACCAGGAAAAACAGGGCCGGCAGGAACAGCGCCAGCGCCAGCCGCGGCCCGACCCCGATGGCCTCGTACCAACTGTAGAGCAGGCTGTAGCCGAGGAAGAAACCGGCAACCAGCAGCCCCTCGACCCAGTGTTGACCGATCACCCGCCGCGAGCGGCGCCAGAAGGCCACCACCAGGAAAAGCAAAGCGAAGGGAGCCAGTCGGCGAACGAGGAAATCGAGAGCGGTGTAGCGATCGCGGATCATGTTGCGGGTGTGGCCCCAGCCCTCGTGCACGCGACGCACCATCTGGCCCGCATCGTGGGAAGCCAGATAGGTTTCCAGGGTCGGAACCGCTTTCCCCTCCGGCGCCACGAAATCCGGCTCGGAAATGCCGGCCTTCCGCCAGAAGCGCTTCTCTTCATCGGACTCCATCCACATGTAGTGCCGGGAATGCACATCCCAGAGCGGCGAGCCATACATCTCCGCCGTGTTGCGGAAAAACGGGAACAGCACCGCTCCGAAGACCGCCGGCACGGCGAGGGCGGTTCCCAGTCCCTTCGCCAGGGCGGGCCACGGAATGGCGCCGCCGCCTTGCCGCGCCTCGAAGATCCGCACCGCCAGCCGCACCACGGAGACGCCCAGGAAGAGCGCGATCAGGGGGATGACCGTCGATTTCAGCAGGAAGGCCCCCGCCAACACCAGCGCCGACGCTCCGGCCAGCCACCAGCGCGGATTCACCAGCAGTCGCCAGAGCATGACCAGCCCGATGAGTAATAGCGCGTAGAACGTCACCTCCGGCTGGACGTAGGGCGCCCGGAAAACCGCCAGCAACCAGGCGAACGCCCACACGACCACGTGCGACTCCAGCGGCGGCAGGAATCGCCGGGAAACGAAATAGAGCGCCACGATGCAGAGAACGCTGAGAAGGATGTTGAAATGCTTGGCCCGCAGGAAATAGCCCGGGCTGATGTTGCGCCGGTCGGCGTCGTCGGACTTGTCGTAGGCGTCCGATTCCAGGTAGAGCCCACTGAGGAGAAACGCGTAACCGGGCATCCGGTGCCGGGGAGTCACGCGCTGGTAGCCCGCCAGCCGCATCATCTTCCCCATGTTGAGGTAGGAATGCTGGTCGTGGTCGAAGATCACCGGATACCCCTTTTTCGACATCCCGGCGTTGTTCTTCTCCCCGTTCTGCCAGGCGAAGAGGTAAAACAGCGGCAACAGGATCACGAATGGCAGGACAGCCAACCACCGGGACACGGGTTTCCGACGTGGCTCGGGCGCCAAGTCGGGCTGCCGCTCGATCCGCGTTCGTGGCCGAGTGACCACTTCGCGATCGATCAGTGCGATCTCCCCCTTGGCCAGCCTCGGCAACGTGACGGAAATGTGGCTGGCGGATTTTCCCATCTACCTGTCCGACATACGGACGGTCCCGCCCCGTGTAAAGACCAAGATGTAAAATTTTCGTTTCTGTTAACAAATCGTGAAAATAGCGTCCGCAAGTAGTTGGAAACCAGTGAGTATCCTGTGAATAACCGGTGAACAAATTCGGTCCCAACCTTGAATTTCTGCAAGTATTTCGGTTTTCCGAAATTCAAATTTCACGAAAATGAAGTGGCTGGCGCTTGACGGGAAATCGCGTTCCGCTACGCTGGTATCCGACGGGGGTGTCTTGGCCCATCGAGACTGAGATTCCGGCGATCCGGAAGACCCTTTGAACCTGATGCGGTTGAGACCGCCGTAGGGAGTCACCATGCCTCTTTTCTTTCCGTATTCCCCCTGAAATCCCGAGTTTTTGCCGCGCGGACCGAGTTCGGACCGACGCGGTTTTTTTTGTTTCCATCCCAGTTCCCCCTCCTCAGCCATGATCAGCCCCAACGATCCCCAACCCGCCCCGGAATCGGTCAAAGCCGGTGACGTCTTCCCCAACAGCCACCGCGTCTACGTGCCCGGAAAGCTCCACGCCGACCTTCGCGTTCCCATGCGCGAGATCGAGCTTTCGCCGACCAATCATCCCAGCGGCCGCGTCGAGGAGAACCCGCCGATCCGCATCTACGACCCGAGCGGTCCGTGGGGTGATCCGGATTTTCGCGGCGATGTCGAGAAAGGACTCCCCGCCCTGCGCCGGGACTGGATTCTCGCCCGTGGAGACGTGGAGGAATACGACGGCCGCACTGTCAAACCCGAAGACAACGGCTATCTCTCCGACGAACACGCCGACCGCTACAACCAGAACAAGGCGGCCAGGAATCGGCTCAAAGAATATCCCGGCCTGCGGCGGAAACCGCTCCGCGCCTCCGCCGGCCACGCCGTGACCCAGATGTGGTACGCGAAGCAAGGCATCGTCACGCCCGAGATGGAATTCATCGCCATTCGGGAGAACCTCGGCCGCGAGGAAGCCTACCGCGCGCTCAAGGACGGCAAGGGACCGCGCAACCTCATGAATTTCCAGCACGAGGGCAATCCCTGGGGCGCGGCGATTCCCGAATACATCACGCCGGAGTTCGTCCGCGACGAGGTCGCCCGGGGCCGGGCCATCATCCCGGCGAACGTCAATCACCCCGAGAGCGAGCCCATGATCATCGGGCGCAATTTCCTGGTGAAGATCAATGCCAACATCGGCAACTCGGCGGTCGCGTCCACCATCGACGAGGAAGTCGAGAAGATGCGCTGGGCCACCCTCTGGGGCGCCGACACCGTCATGGATCTCTCCACCGGGAAGAACATCCACGCCACCCGCGAGTGGATCCTCCGCAATTCCCCCGTTCCCATCGGCACCGTGCCGATCTACCAGGCCCTGGAGAAGGTCAACGGCCGGGTCGAGGATCTCTGCTGGGAAGTCTATCGCGACACCCTCATCGAGCAGGCCGAGCAGGGCGTCGACTACTTCACCATCCACGCCGGCGTGCTCCTGCGTTTCATTCCCAAGACCGCGACCCGCATGACCGGAATCGTCAGTCGCGGTGGCTCCATCATGGCCAAGTGGTGCCTCTCCCACCACAAGGAAAACTTCCTCTTCACCCACTGGGACGCGATCTGCGACATCTGCGCCGACTATGATGTCAGCTTCTCCATCGGCGACGGACTCCGGCCCGGTTCCATCGCCGACGCCAACGACGAGGCCCAGTTCGGCGAACTGGAAGTCCAGGGCGACCTCACGAAAACCGCTTGGGACAAGGGCGTCCAGGTCATGAACGAAGGCCCCGGCCACGTGCCCATGCACCTCATTCACGAGAACATGGAAAAGCAACTCGAGTGGTGTCACGAAGCTCCCTTCTACACCCTCGGGCCCCTCACCACCGACGTGGCGCCCGGCTATGACCACATCACCAGCGGCATCGGTGCCGCCATGATCGGCTGGTACGGCTGTGCCATGCTCTGCTACGTCACGCCGAAGGAACACCTCGGCCTGCCGAATCGCGAGGACGTGCGCGAAGGCGTCGTCACCTACAAGATCGCCGCCCACGCCGCCGACCTCGCCAAAGGGCATCCGGCCGCCCAGGAACGCGACAACGCCCTCAGCAAGGCCCGCTTTGAATTCCGGTGGGAGGATCAGTTCAACCTCGCCCTCGATCCCCCCAAGGCCTTGGCCTTCCACGACGAGACCCTGCCCCAGGACGGCGCCAAGACCGCCCACTTCTGCAGCATGTGCGGCCCGACTTTCTGTTCCATGAAGATCACGGAGGAGGTGCGGGAATACGCCGCCAAGCAGGGCCTGACCGAAGAGGAGGCGCTGGAGAAAGGCATGCAGGAAAAGGCGGAGGAATTTGCCGACAAGGGCGCGGAGATCTACACTGCCAAGTAACGGAAGGTTTCCGACTTTTTCTTCCGAACTCCTCCTTGCTTCGGAATTCCTGAATTCCGAAATTCTTTTCCGAAGCCTCGTGGTTTCGGGAAAAACTCTCCGACTTTTTCTTCCGGATTCATTTCTCCGATGTCTGACGACCTCGAACCCAGAAAAGTACTCTCGGCGCTCGGCAACGAGCTGCGCTGGGAGATGTTGAAGCTGCTGGCGGACGGCTCCGCCTTGCACGCGGCGGCGGTGGCGCGGCATTTCGATCGCGACTTCGACGGCATCTCCAAGCACCTCCGCATCCTGCGCTCAGCGGGAGTGCTGAAGTCGAAACGGTCGAAGGACCGGCGCGTCGAGCAATACTACGTCCCCAACGAGTTTCGCCAGGTCCACGGCCAGATCGACCTGGGATTCTGCCTCTTCCGTCTGCGGGAAGCGCGGCCGGATCCCGACGAAAAGACGATCGCCGAGAAGCCCGCTCCCGCCCTGCCGAAACCCCAGTCCGATCCCGAGCCCGCGCCGGAAGACTTCGACGAGGAGGACGGCGGCGAAGAGGAACCGATGCCCGGGTTCGGCGAAATGCTGGTCCGCACCGCGTCCCGGGAACCCACCCCGTTCGTTTCCGCGCGTCCCGGCCGGCGAGATTGATCGATCGAGCCGAACCGGCGTTCAGGAAGGATTCAGGATCTCCTCGATCAGCACCGTTTCCTTCCGCTTGATCGATTCCTGGGCCGCCAGGCAGACGGCCACCGCCATGCGGGAGGCTTGCCCGTCGTTGAGCGGCTGTTTTCCTTCGCGAATGCAGTCGAAGAAATGCACCAGTTCGGGCCGGATGCCGCGATCGACCCGGCCGCTGGCGTCGGTGAAATTGGCGTCCTCCTTGGAATCGGCGATCTGCATCTCGGTGCGGTCCGGCAGGTCGAAGCGATGATGTACCAGGCTGAGGGCCTGGTTTTTCGTGTCGATCCGCCCGAGATCGCCCGCGACACCGATCTCGCAGTCCCCGCCGTAGGGCGCGAAAAGGCAAAGTTCCAGGGTCGCACGGCGGCCGCCCTCGTATTCCACGAGGACCTGGGCATTGTCGAGAACCTCGCGGTCGGTGAGGACATTGGTGCCACCATGGGCGGACACGCGCACCGGCGGGGTTTCCATCATCCAGTTGAAGAGATCGATGTGGTGGATGTTCTTCTCCAGAATGGTCCCGCCCGTCAACGCCTCGCTCGATCGCCAGCCCATCCGCATGGGCCCGCGAAATTCCCGACACCACATCAGTTGCAACTCCCCGATGGCGCCCCGCTCGATCATGGATTTCACCTGCTGGTAGAGCCGCTGAAAGCGCATCTCGTGCCCGATCTGGAGCACTTTGCCGGCGGCCTGTTGCGCCGCGATGACCTCGTCGCACTGGGGCACCGTCAGTCCCAGGGGCTTCTCGCAAAGCACGTGGCGCCCCGCCTGGAGGGCGGCGAGAGCGGCTTCGTGATGCTGATCGTTGGTCAGGGCGACGATGACCGCCTCCACCGACTCCACCGCGAGGGCCTCGCGCCAATCGTGGAACACGCGGAGGTGGCTGCCGGCGATCTCCCGTGCCGCGTCGAGACTAGAATCGCTGCGGCTGCTGGCGGCCACGACTTCGACGCCGTCCATCGACACCAGGTTGCGGAGGTGCGCTTCGCGACCGAACCAACCGGCTCCAAGCAGGGCGACCTTGATGGGGGAAGTAGAGGGGTATTCGTTTTCCGCTGACATGGCGCCAAGTCTGCAACGACCCACCGGGCTTGTCGACCCCACGAAACCGGGAAAATCGCGGACGCCTTCTTGAAGTCGCCCGTCGAGGAGTGGAAGTTTCGTCGCCGTGTCCCGCCTCTTTCTCGCGCTCACGCCACCCGACGATCTGCGGAAGGCGCTTGCGGGCCTCTGCCCGAGACATATCGCCGGCATCCGTCCCGTGCGTCGCGACCTGATTCACCTGACCGTCCATTTTCTCGGCGAGGCCGACGAGGAGGAGGTCACGGCGGTCCTCGAATCGTTGCCCTTGCCCGCTCCGCTGGACCTGAAGATCCGCGGCGTGGGCCGGTTCTCCTCCCGAAACCGAAAGACACTGCTCTGGGCCGGTGTGGAGGAATCGGAAACGCTCGACTCCTGGCACAATGCGACCGCCGATGCGCTCGCGGGAGCGGGATTCGCGATCCGCCGCGGGGATTGGCATCCCCACCTCACCCTCGCCCGTGTCGCGGTTCCCCGACGCGAGGAAAAGGCCACGCAACGGGAGGCCGTCGTCACTTTTCTCAAGGAACGGGCGGATTTCCGCCTTCCTGTCTGGACGGTCTCCGGGCTGGATCTCTACCGAAGCGAAACGATCGGCGGCACACTCCAGTACTCGTTGGTCCGGCGCTTTCCCGCGGACAAGGAGAACACCGAAGTGGATCCGGAAGCGCCCTGAACCATCCTCCAAAGCCCAGCATCAACGGAAAAAACCTCCACGGTTTCCCAACTCTGCAGTTCTTCCACCGAAAGTCGGGACCCCGCGCCTCGTTCCCCCCCGCCGCCGCGACAGGAGTCTCTGGCCTACGTCGCGCTCTCGCGCCGTATCAAGTCGCCGCCATCGCCTCGCCGGCCAGGGCGACCACATCGACTTCGCGTGCGCTTTTCGCCACCATCACGGGAATCGACTTCGAGCAGGGAGTGTTGGAGATCTCCGCCGTTTCCCCGATCGGCACCAGCGGGTTGAGTTCCGGGAAGTAGCCGGCCACCGCGCGCCGCGGAATCTCGTAGGGAATGGCCAGAAAACGACGCACCACCCGCTCCCGGTCGCCCGACACCCCGGCGATGTCGATCTCCTCCAGCGGTTTCAGTCCTCGCTCCTCCATGTCCTTCGGATTCATGAACAGCACCCGTCGCTCGTTGCCGATACCACGGTAACGGTCATTGAGCCCGTAGACGGTGGTGTTGAACTGGTCGTGGCTCCGCACCGTCATCAGCATGAGTTGCCCCTCGCCGAGGTCGGCCGAGGTCAGGGGCGCGGTGGAAAACTCCGCCTTGCCCGATTCGGTCTCGAAACGGCGTTCCCGAGCCGCGTTGGGCAGGTAGAATCCTCCTGGCTCGCGGACGCGACGGTTGAAATCCTCGAAGCCGGGCACCACTCGCTCGACCCGTTCGCGAATGCGATCGTTGTCTCCGCCCAGTTCCTCGAAATCCACCGTCGCCCGTTCCCCGAGCACCGCCTTGGCCAAGCCCGCGACGATGCGCGTTTCGCTCAGCAGGTGTTCCGAAGCCGGCTCGAAAGTGCCCTTCGTCTGGTGAACCACGCTCATGGAATTCTCCACCGTGGCGAACTGCACCTCGCCCCGGTCGTTGCGATCGATCTCGCTGCGCCCCAGGCACGGTAGGATGAGCCCGATCTTTCCGGTGACGAGATGGCCGCGATTCAGTTTCGTGGAGACATGCGCGGTCAGCCGGCAGCGACGCAGAGCCTCGGCAGTGTAGCCGGTGTCGGGCGTGGCCTGGAGGAAATTTCCGCCCATCCCGATGAAGACCGAAGCCCTTCCCCCATGCATCGCCTGGATGGCGCCGACAGTGTCGTAGCCGATTTCGCGCGGCGAGGTGAACCCGAACTCGGCATCGAGGGCATCGTGGAACCAGGCCGGCATCTTCTCGAAAATGCCCATGGTCCGGTCTCCCTGCACGTTGCTGTGACCGCGCACCGGGCAGAGCCCGGCCCCCTCGCGCCCGATCGCGCCGAGCAACAGGTGGAGGTTGATCACCTCCCGGATCGTGGCCACCGCGTTGCGGTGCTGGGTCAGGCCCATCGCCCAGCAGGTGATGAGCCGCCCGTCCCTGCGCAGCAGACGGTTGGCGGTGCGGCGAATCGCTTCCTCGTCGATTCCCGAGCGGCGCACGATTTCCTCCCACGACACCGTCTCGAGATGCGCCTGATACTCCTCGAAGCCGATCGTGAACTCCGCGATGAACTCGCGATCGATCACCGTGCCCGGAGTCGCCTCCTCCCACTCCAGGAGCGCCTTCCCCAGCCCCTGGAAAAGCGCCAGGTCGCCGTTGATTCGAACCGGCAGGAAATCGCAGGCCAGGGGGGTCGCCTGGCCCATGGCCCCCTTGAGTTCCTGCGGGTGGGCGAAACCGACGAGACCGGCTTCTTTCATCGGGTTCACCGCCACGATCTCCGCCCCCTCCCGCACCGCTTCCTGCAGCGCACTCAACATGCGGGGATGATTCGTTCCCGGGTTCTGGCCCACGACCAGGAGGGTATCGGCCTTGCGGATGTCCTCCAGCGTCACCGTTCCCTTGCCCACGCCGACACTGGCCTGCATCGCGGCCCCGCTGGACTCGTGGCACATGTTCGAGCAGTCCGGCAGGTTGTTGGTGCCATACATGCGGACGAAGAGCTGGTAGAGAAACGCCGCCTCGTTCACCGTCCGGCCCGAAGTGTAGAAAATCGCCTCGTGCGGAGAATCCAGCGCGTTCAGCTCCTTTGCGATCAGGGCGAAGGCCTCGTCCCACTCGATCGGTTCGTAATGCGTGGCCCCCTCGCGCAGCACCATGGGGTGCGTGAGCCGTCCCTGCTGCTCCATCCAGTAGTCCGACTGGGCCGAGATCTCCGCGACCGAGTGTTTGCGGAAAAATTCCGGCGTCACCCGGCGCTGGGTGGTTTCCGAAGCGAGCGCCTTGGCGCCGTTCTCGCAGAACTCCGTCGCCGCCCGCTCGTCGTCCGGATCGGGCCATGCGCAGGAGGGGCAATCGAAACCGTCGGTCTGGTTGAGCTTGGCCATGCCGACGGCTCCCTTCTTCAGCCCGGCCTGGCCGAGGACGTGCTTGAAGGACGACAACACCGCCGGCAACCCGGCGGCCTGGTCCTTCGGTTTTCCGAGCCGAATGCCGGTATGTTCGGCCGGGGGCTCGGCGTGGACGGAACGTCTCGACGGGGAGTCGGAGGACGAGAAGGAAGATGTCGAGGACTTGGCCATGGCGGGAGGGGCGGGCAGGGAATGAGGGAGAGACACAGACGAACGCGTGCTTCCAGGATTACGTCTCCCCCGCTCCGGAAGGCTTTGCAAGGACTTTGGAAACACGAATCAATTTTCGCCATTCCCAGGCCGATGCAAGGGCCGCACTCTTCCCACGCCACG
>JAUIGT010000070.1 GCA_030432615.1 Verrucomicrobiia bacterium | reverse complement strand
CACCGCCGCGCCCGACCAGCGCGCTCACTCCTGCCTTGTCATCCCGAGCGAAGCCGAGGGATCTCCCGAACGGGTGAATCGATCCTCCTCGACCTTGCCGGTCGATTGGGCTCCCGCATTACTCGCATGAGCGCGAGCGCCAGGCGTTCTCCGCTGGTTTTTCCTTGGCCGTCTTGTCCACCGGCCAAACCTCGAACGTGTCCCGTTCCTCGGGAGGACAGGTTGGGCTGCGGTTTCAGCGATGGAATGTCGCCATCAACAGCTACCCACCCACCTTCTCAAAGTCGTGGCCCACTCTCAACGAATCACCAGGTCATCCGTGCCCATGGCTTTCTGGATGTCCTGTCCGCCGCGGAGCAGCGTGTTGCCCGCGAAGAGCGCGGTCGGATCGATCCCCTCGGCGCCTTCCCAGTCGCTCTCCTGGACCTGGCCGCTCTGGCCGTAGGCGGTCAGGGGATTGTGGTAGGTCACCTGCTCGATCTCCTCCAGCGGAATGCCTGCCTCCTTCATGAGGGCGGCGGTCTTGGGCACGGCGAGCGGGTCGCTGATGCCCCAGTCGGCGGAGCTGTCGACGACGATACGCTCGGCCCCATACTCGCGCATGATCTCGATCATGCGCTCGTTCCCGAGCTTGGTGTGCGGGTAGATGGTGAAGGCCGCCCAGTAGCCTCGGTCGAGCACCGCCTTTACGGTTTCCTCGTTGTTGTGATCGATGACGACCTTGCTCGGATCGACCCCGACATCCTCGAGCACGTCCATGGTGCGGATGGTGCCGGTCTTCTTGTCGCGGTGCGGGGTGTGGATCTGGATGGGCAGGTCGGCCTCCAGGGCCATCTCGGCCTGGATGCGCAAGTACTTTTCCTCGGCCTTGGTCTGGTCGTCGAAACCGATCTCGCCAATGCCGACGACGCCTTCCTTGCAGATGTAGAGCGGCAGCAGTTCCATGACCGCGTCGGCCAGTTTCTCGTTGTTGGCCTCCTTCGGGTTGAGCCCGATGGTGCAGTAGTGCTTGATGCCGAACTGGCTGGCGCGAAACCGCTCGAAACCGACGAGGGAGTTGAAGTAATCCTTGAAGCTGCCGGGCTCGGTCCGCGGTTGGCCCTGCCAGAAGGAGGGTTCGATCAACGCGGTGACGCCGGCGGCGGCCATTCGCTGATAGTCGTCGGTGGTGCGGGACACCATGTGAACGTGGGAATCGAAAAAGCGCATGGTTCGTGGGGGGAGGTTCGTTTCTGCCTTCAGCGGGAGGCGGCTTCCAGATCGCGACCGAGGCTGTCCCAGGAGAGTTCGCCGGACTCGATGGCCCGGAGTTCATCGGCGAGGTTGTCCTTCAGGTGGGCGAGCCGGTTTTCCGAATCGGCCGCCACGACCAGGGCGGCGGCTTCCCGTTGGCCGGGTTCGTCGGTTCCGGCGACGCGCTCGACATCGCCGACGATGGTGTCGGTGAGGAAATTCGCGCAGCTGCGCCAGAGTTCCGGCGAAACGTAACGGCCCGCCGCCCAGCGTTCGTGGGCCAGGTTCGACAGCGCCTCGGCCAGGGTCGCGTTGGCGCGATCATCGATGCCCTGCATGCGGTAGAGAGGCCGACTGATGAACAATGATTTCAGCACCAGCTGGTTCCAGGCCTCTTCGGGAAAATGGGCGGCGGGAAAGGGATTCTCCAAGGCGATGGCATCGAAGACATCGACAATGTTCGTGCGCGAGGCTTCGCGGGCGAGGCCGACGAGAAACCCGGGCTCCGGCAGGAGCGGAAAGGAGGAATAGATCGCCACCTGCTCGCGGAGATCGGCGGACCCGAGCACGCGCTCGAGGGTTTCCTGGTAGACCGAGTCCGGTTGCTCGGACAGCACCGTGAGCAGGATCACCCGCGCCAACCGGAACTCGTCCCAACCATCCACGGCGAACCCCTCGCACAGCGCTTCCAGTTCACCGCGCTCGGCATCGGTGACCGACACGGAGGCCCGCTTGTCGAAACGGCGCGAGACACCGCTGAACGCGAAGTAGAAACGCCGCTGGTTGAAATCGGTCCGCAGGGCGGCGATTTCGTCGTCCAGCCAGTTCATCGCTTCCGCCGCGGCAGAGCGCCCGAGAATGTCACGCAGGAGGGGGGATACCATCAGATTGAAATCAGCTGCGAGACTCTAAGGAAGCCCGACCGAAACTCAAGGCCCGGTCCGCGTCGGCACCAATCGACGCCCGGAATCGGCCAAAACCCGCTCAAACCTGAAAAAAATCGCAAGCGCCACTCAAAGAAAAAAGATTTGATTAAAAATCAAAAACTATAAGGATGTCTTTAAGATCCTCTACGCAAGCTCATGCCTGACCCGGAAATTCTCGTTTTCTCCACCCTCGGCCTCGTCGCCGTCCTGGCGGTGTTGATCCTTTCGCTCAAGCCGCGCCGGCGGCGTGCGGTCGCTCGGAATTCCGAGGAAGGCCTCATCCGGCTCGATGCACGGGTGGCGGACGCGCCAGTCGATGGGGAGATCGACGAGGATGATTCGGAAATCGAGCCCGCCTACGAATCCGATTTCGCCCTCACCTCGATCGAGAGCCTCGAGCTGGTCGATGAGAACCGCGAACCGGAGCCTGCCCCGCTCGCCCCCGTTTCCGAAGAAATCGAGGAGGAAGAGATCGACGCCGATCTCGAGGACGAGTTCCTCGCCGAAATCGAAGCACCCGAGATTTTCGAAGCCAAGGGCGAGTCGGTCGAAATCGACGAACCCACCACCATCGAGGCCGAAGACACCGAAGAGGAGGAGCCCATGGCAGAACTCGAAGCGGCTCCGGTTTCCGAGGTGCTCCTCGAAGAGGCCGAGTCCGTCGAGGAAACGATCGAGGAAGTTTTCACCGAAGAAGAAGTCGTGGCTTCCACGGAAGCCACCGAAGCCGAGCACGCTTCGGAAATGACCTTGGTCGAAGCGAGCGCCGACTCCTCCGACGAGACGGTCAGCGCCGTTGGGGAACCGGAAGAAATCGAAGCTCCTGTCAGCAACGAGGAGGACGAGGAAATGCGACGCGCCACCCTGCGTCGGGCTCCCCGTCGTCATCGCCGCCCGAGGACTGTGGACGAGAATCTCGATTCGCAGATCAGCGACCTCGATGACCGTCTCGATGCCCTGGAGGCGCTCGTTGCCAGCATCGAGCAAGGACTCGCGGAGTTCGAACCCTTGCTGGAGGAAGTCGATGCCGAGGCCGAAATGGCCGTGACCGGCGACGAAGTCGAAGGCGGGGACGACCACGCCCAAGCCGCCTGATTTCGGCCCCCCACCCTTTACCAGTCCCGAGTCCCCGGCACCGGCCCGGAACGGCAACGCGGGTGTTGCCTAGCCCGCCATTTTCATCAAGGATGGGCGGATGAAAACCGCCCGCCTGTTTCTCGCGCTGGCCGCCACCCTGGCAGCCTTCGCTTTTCCCGCCAACTCCCGAGCGGCCGATGCCCGGCCCAACATCGTCTTCATCTTTACCGATGATCACTGCCAACAGGCACTGAGCGCCTACGATGATTCCCGCATCATCACGCCGAACATGGATCGCATCGCCGAGGGCGGGATGCGCTTCGACCGCTGCTACGTGACCAACGGGATTTGCGGCCCGAGCCGGGCGGTGATCCAGACCGGCAAATACAGCCACATCAACGGCTTCATGGTCAACGGCCAGAAGTTCAACGGCGATCAGCCCACCTTCCCCAAGATGCTGCATGCCGCTGGCTACCAGACGGCGATCATCGGCAAGTGGCACCTCTCCTCCACCCCGCAGGGTTACGACTACTTCGACGTCCTCAAGGGACAGGGTCCCTACTACAATCCGCCCATGCTTCGCGGCGGCATCGAGGCCCAGGCCACCGAGCACAAGCACACCGGCTACACCACCGACATCATCCGCGACAAGGCCCTCGCCTGGCTGAAGGAGGATCGTGATCCCGAAAAGCCCTTCATGCTGATGTTCCAGCACAAGGCCCCGCATCGAAACTGGCAGCCGGGCCCGAAATACCTGACCTGGCTGGACGACGTGGAAATTCCCGAGCCGGAGACGCTCTGGGACGTCTACAGCAACCGCGCCAGCCCGGCCTCGAACCAGACGATGACCATCAAGGAGCATCTGAACGAGAGCGACCTGAAGCTGAAAGCTCCGGGCAACCTGACGCCCGAGCAGCGCGCCGCCTGGGACGCGGCCTACGATCCGAAGAACGAGAAATTCCTCAAGGAACGCGGCACCATGTCGCCGGAGGAAATCGTGAAATGGAAATACCAGCGCTACGTGAAGGACTACCTGCGCTGCGTGAAGTCGGTCGACGACGCCATCGGTGATGTTCTCGACTATCTCGACGAAGCCGGCCTGGCCGAGAACACCGTCGTCATCTATTCCAGCGACCAGGGCTGGTATCTCGGGGAACACGGCTGGTTCGACAAGCGCTGGATGTACGAGGAGTCGCTCAAGACCCCGCTGATGGTGAAGTGGCCCGGCGTCGTCAAGCCCGGTTCCGTCAACCGGGACATCGTCTCCAACCTGGATTTCGCCGAGACCTTCCTCGATATCGCCGGCGTGGAGATTCCCGATGCCATGCAGGGCCGCAGCTTGGTCCCGATCCTGAAGGGGAACACTCCCGACGACTGGCGCCAGACTTTCTACTACCACTACTACGAGTATCCCGGCGCCCACAGCGTGGCCCGCCACTACGGCGTCACCGACGGCACCCACAAGCTGATCCACTACTACGAACTCGGCGAGTGGGAACTGTTCGACCTCAAGGAAGACCCCAACGAGCTGAACAACGTCCACGGACTTCCCGCCTACCAGGACATCCAGGGCCGACTGGAAAAGGAACTGGTTCGCCTCCGCGAAAAATACCAGCTGCCCGAGGAGGATCCCGAATCCAGCTATCGCCGCGGTCGCCCCGGCCAGAAGAAACCGAACCCCAAGCCGGCTGCCGGCAAGAAGGCGGCCTGAGCGAGCGGGCTTCGCCCTCGTCCCGACGAATTCCATGAACGAAGAGGCCACTCCATCCGGCAGTCGCGGCACCGCCTTCGAACGAATGAAGGCCGGGCTCCTCGGCGGCGGCGGATTCGTGGCCCGGCATTCGTTCACCGGGCTCAAGCACGGCCTCAAGGCGCTCGCCTACGGGGTGACCGGGGGATTCGTCGTCCTCCTGGTCATCGTCATCCTCTACCTCAACAGCCGCACCGACCTCGCGGTCTGGCACGAGGCGGAACTGGAGGAGGAGTTCACAGCCGGAAGCGGGATCGAGGCTTTTCCCGACTACCTCGCGCTCGAGGACCGGCTTTTCGAGGAACTCGATCGGGAGGTCTACGCCAAGACCCGGGTCGCGTCACCGGAGAAGCCGGGGATCGAGCGCTATCGGTCCGGCAGTCTATCCGATCCCCGACACTACGAAGAGAACGGCAATCGGACCTTCGAGTGGAAACCGGCCGGCGGCACCGCTCCCACCGCCGGGGTGCTCCTGCTCCACGGGATGTCGGATTCTCCCTACAGCCTCCGAGCCCTGGGAGAATCCCTGCACCAGCGCGGCGCCCATGTCATCGGGCTGCGCCTGCCGGGACACGGTACCGCCCCCTCGGGGCTGGTCTCCTTCGAGTGGGAAGACATGGACGCGGCGGTCCGCCTCGCGATGCGACACCTGGAAGCGGAGGTCGGAGATCGGCCGCTCTTCCTCGTCGGCTATTCGAATGGCGGCGCGCTCTCCGTTCACTACGCGCTCGCGTGCCTCGAGGACGATTCGCTTCCGCGGGCCGACGGGATCGTGCTCGTCTCTCCCGCCATCGGCGTCACCCCGATGGCCGCACTCGCCATCTGGCAGAGCCGGATCGGAAACTGGTTCGGACTCGAGAAACTGGCCTGGAATTCCATTCTCCCCGAATACGATCCCTACAAGTATGTCTCCTTCGCCGTCAACGCCGGTCACCAGGTCTACCGATTGACCACCGAGATCGCGGACGATTTCGACCGACTCTCGGATTCCGGAAAACTGGACGACTTTCCCCGCGTCCTCGCCTTTCAGTCTGTGGTCGATGCCACGGTTTCGACCCCGGCACTCATCGACGGTCTCTTCGCCCGCCTTCCCCCGGGCTCCGAGGAACACGAGCTGGTCCTCTTCGATATCAACCGCGACGAAGTCATCGAATCCATCCTGACCGATGATCCCACCCGCAACGTCGAAGTCATCGCCTCGCGGCCGGAGAACGATTTTCCCCTCACGGTGCTGACCAACAGGGGATCGAAGGAAGGAACCCTCGCGATGCGCCAGTTTCGCAAGGGCCGCAGAATCGGCGAGGAGACGGCCACCGGACTCGCCTGGCCTGCCGGACTCTATTCCCTTTCCCACGTCTCCCTGCCCTTCCCCCCGGATGACGAATTCTATGGCGAACACCGCCCCTCTCCCGGAAGCCTGCGCCTCGGAATGATCGCCCTGCGGGGAGAACGCGGCCTTCTCCAGATCTCGGCCGCGGACCAGCTGCGGCTGCGGTGGAATCCCTTCTACGATCACCTCTCCAGCCGGGCTCTGGAATTCATGGGATTTCCGGAGGGTTGAGCGAGTCGACGCCGGATCGACCCGCTTCTCCCGCGTGGCTCGCTTTCTCGGTTGCCTCGATCCCTCCTCGTGGCTAAGAATCCCGGTCAGCTGCCGCCCGAAACTCCGAAATCGATGATACCACCGTCCTCACCCCGCTTCCGTTGCCGACCGATCCGGACTCTCCTTCCCGTTCTTGCCGCGGTCGCGGGACTCTCCTCCTGTTCGACCGTCAAGGTGGAGAGAAAACCCGATCAACTCACTCGGGAGGGGATCCGGGCCGCGCAACTCCTCGAAGCCGTCGTGACCGCGCCCCTGGCAGGACTCGACCTGTTCGCGCAGAGCAGTGGCGCTCTCCTGAAAGAGGCCAAGAAACTGGAATCGAAGGGGCAGCCCGTCGATGCGGCCGGCTGCTACCTCAAGGCGGCTGTCGATGCCCGGAATTTGCTCGCCTCGGGAGCCGAGATTCCCAACTCCGAGGCCGAACAGGCGCTCATCGAGGTCCACGACAGCGCCCTCGCCCGCTTCGCCGAGATCTGGGCCACGGACCCGAGGCGCAAGGCTCCCGCTCCCCACCGCTTCACCTGCGACGGCGAGACTTTCGAAATCGCCTTGGCGGACGACAGCGATTTTCCGGCCTACTTTTTTGATCGCGCGGTGGCCGCCGACTCCCTCAAGGGCAAGGGCGTGGTCCAGAAGTCCCGCATCGGGTATGGCGCCGCCTTGGTGGGAATCCGGGATTTCAAACCGGATCGAGCCGAAGAAATGGAATTTTATCCCCGGAGAGGACTCCACATACCGGTCACCCTGGTCATGGAGGAAATTCGATCCATCGGCTCGGGAGAAGAGACCCGCACCCTGGTTTCCCTCGCCCAGCTCGATCCGCAGAAGCACGAAACCGTCACCGTGGGGAATCGCACCGTTCCCCTGGCGGCGAACTTTTCGGCCCCCATGGAGATGCTGCTGGCAGGACGCAACGAAGTGCTCTGGGGGCTGGAGGGTTTCTTCCAGGCCGACAAACGCATCAGGGAATCGGGGATCTACCTCCTCGAACCCTACGATCCGGACCGCATTCCCGTCATCCTCACCCATGGCCTCATCTCGGTGCCCATCATCTGGCGTGACCTTGTTCCCGAGCTGATTTCCGAGCCCGACATCTCCAAGCGCTACCAGTTCATGGTCTTCACCTATCCGAGTTCCTTTGCCATCGCGGAATCGGCCCATCTCTACCGGAGCGAACTGGCGACCCTGCGAGCCAAGTATGATCCGGAGGGCAATGATCCCCTGTCCACCAACATGGTGGCGATGGGCCACAGCATGGGCGGCGTGCTCACGCACCTGCTGGTGGCCGATGTCGGCAACAACCTCTGGGCCCAGGTGAGCGACTTGCCGATCGAGGAGCTTCCCCTGACCGAGAAACAGGCAGCACGCGCCCGGGAACTCGCCTTTTTCGAACCCGATCCCGCGGTGAAACGAGTCGTCTACATGTCGGCTCCCCATCGGGGAGCCGAGATGGCAACCGCCAGCCTTCCCGGGATGATTTCGCAGCTGGTTTCGCTGCCAACAGACATCCTCATGGACACCCAGGCGCTTCTCACTCCCGCCGCGATTCCTCACCTCAAGATCGACCTGAGCGAGAAGGTCACGAGTGTCCAGTCTCTCCGGCCCGATTCGCCCATCTCCGTCACCCTCGACCAATCTCCCTACAAGAAGGGAGTCATCTACCACTCCATCATCGGTGATCGAGGCAAGGGAGACACCCCCAACAGTTCCGACGGGGTCGTCGAATACTGGAGTTCGCACCAGGAGGGTGCCGCCTCGGAGCTGATCGTTCCCACCGGACACACGTCCTACACCCATCCAAAGGCGGTGGCCGAGGTGAAACGAATCCTTCGCGTGCACGCGGGACTCGAGTGACGATCCCGGCGCCGTCCGGTTGGTGCCTTGCATCGGCGGGGAAACCGAAGCATGAAGAGGAGTGATGAATCGTCTCTCCTCTCTCTTTCTTCCCTCGATCCTCTGCCTTCTCTCCCTTCTGCCCGCAGCGCTGAATGCCCAGACGGCGGACTCTTCCCCCGACACGTCGAGTTCACCGGCGTCCTCCGAGCCCGCCGACGGCCGCCTTCAGGGAAAGACGGAAGCCATCACCACCGAAGATCCCGCCATCTCGCTGGATCATCTGGATCTGCTTCTCTCCCCGCTGACCGCCAGCGAACTCGCCGAGGAAGCCGAAGCCTGGCGCGGACTCCTCAAGGACAAGTTGCTGGAGATCGCCCGGGCGGAAATCGCCACTCCGGCGGCGGGCGGAAACGAGGAGCAGCGGACCGCGATGCTCGAGCGACTGACTAAACTGCGCGAGGAAAAGGCCGCCCTGGCCGACCGCCTCAAGGCCGTCCTCGACGAGTGGGAGGCCAAGGGTGGCGACACGGCCGAATACCGAAGTTACCTGGCCGCGGCGGCCGGCATCAAGGTCGATGTCTATGATGCCGAGGCCACCATGGCGGCCCTGACCGGCTGGTTGAAATCGAAGGAGGGAGGCATCAAGTGGGCCATCAACCTCGGCAAGTTCCTGGCAATCATGGTCGTCTTCTGGTTCCTGGCGGGCCTCCTCGGCGGAATCGTGCGGCGCGCCACCGAACGCCAAGCCCGGCTTTCGGGCCTCCTGAAGGCGTTCCTCAACAAGCTGATTCGCCGCCTGGTCCTATTCATCGGCCTCCTCGTGGCCCTGTCGACCCTCGACGTCAACGTGGGCGCCCTGTTCGCCCTCATCGGTGGCGGCGCCTTCATCCTCGGTTTCGCCCTGCAGGATACGCTCGGAAATTTCGCCGCCGGGATCATGCTGCTGATCTATCGCCCCTTCGATACCGGGGACGTGGTCGAGATCGCCGATGTCGGCGGCAAGGTCGACGATGTCAGCCTCGTCAGCACCACCATCCGTACCTTCGACAACAAGGTCGTCCTGGTTCCCAACAAGCAGGTCTGGGGACAGGTCATCACCAATGCCACCGCCAGCGATCAGCGCCGCGTCGACATGGTGTTCGGGGTCGGCTACGACGACGACCTGCAGAAGGCGCAGGCCCTTCTCGAGAAACTCGTTTCCGAGCATGAACTCGTGCTCGCGGAGCCCGAGGCGACCATCAAGGTCAACGAACTGGCGGACTCCTCCGTCAATTTCATCTGTCGTCCCTGGGTGAAGACGCCCGACTACTGGACCGTCTACTGGGACCTGACCCGCCAAGTGAAGGAGACCTTCGACGCCGAAGGCATCAGCATCCCCTTCCCGCAGCGGGACGTTCACCTGTTTCGCGAGAACGGCGAGTAACGGATCCCGGCCCCGATCATCCAATCCCGACGCGGACCGATCCGGGGCGCGGTCCATTTTCTCCCCGCAACGAGGGCAGGGATCCCCCGAAAACCAAGGCCGTAGTGAGGACGCGCGACAACAACCCGGACACCGGGGCACGCTGACCAGACCGAGAATGGGCAGTTTCTCCACGTCCGTCGCACCGTTGGCCTCCACGATGGTGTCGAAGAGGATTTGGCAGGCGGTACACGAGAACGTGTCCAGAACCCAGTTCCGGGTAAAGGTGGTCGCTCCGTAAACTTCTGCGCGGTAATCACAACCGCTGCAGCAATGCAGGACTGGGACGTCGATCAATGAAAGTGGTTCCTCGAAAAAGATTGCTCCGAAACCGAGCCTAGAGAGCCCGAGGACATTTCCAAGGGGGTTTCCTTGGCCGGTTCGCGCCCATGCCGAGGTGACTGTGAAAAAATCGCCCTTCGAGATCGTTGGCGCTTCCCAGAAAACGGCTTTTCGGCTACAAGGAAGAGACCATCCCGCGCTGTCTCGCGGAGATGCCATTTCACCATCAAACTATCGATACCATGGGCATTCTTTCCTGGGTTCTCCTCGGCCTCGTCGCGGGAGCGCTGGCCAAGTTCTTCATGCCGGGCAAGGATCCCGGCGGTTGCGTCATCACCACCCTGCTCGGCATCGCCGGAGCGGTGCTGGCCGGTTTTCTTGGCAGCCTGCTCGGATGGGGAAAAGTCGAGTCCTTCGATCTCTGGGGCATCTTCATCTCCACCGTGGGGGCCGTCCTCGTCCTCGTCATCTACCGCCAGGTGCAGAAGTCCAAGGCCTCCAGGAAGTGATTCGTCATCCGGTTCCTTGCCGGGCATCTCGATTCCGAACAGCCCTCCTTCACTTCATGAGGGTGGAACCACCCATCGACACCGTCTCTTTTCCTCCTCCCTTTCTTCCGCCATGCGCCTTCCCACCATCGCTATCTTCGTCGCCATCCTGGTGTCAGCCTCCGGAACGGTTTCGGCCGAGATTCCCGCCGCCGCCGGCACCCAGGGTGATTTCGAACTTCCACCCATGTTCGAAGCCTCCAAGGTCCTGCCACCAGAGTGGATCATGGGCCCCCATCACCGGGTCCGGGAGCTGGCGCCCAGCGATGGCTTTCTCGTCATCTTCACCATCGACTCCGACTACGGCACCTTCGAATGCGCCGGCGTCCGGGAGGTGAAACGTCGCATCTACGAGATCGAGGCGATCTCCAAGCTCATCCAGTTCAGCAAGGGCGACCTCTTCGCCCAGGGATTGAAGCGATCGATCGAGAGCCCCATCGACGCGGTCAAGAACATCGTCGATAATCCGGTCTCCTCGGTCCAGCAGGTTCCTCACACCGTCGGCCATTTCTTCAGCCAACTCGGCGCTTCGGTGGGCAGCGCCGTTCGCAAGGCCGGAAAGGAGGAGCCCGGACCCGCCCCCGGACAGGAAACGAAGCCCAAGGCGGGGCTCGTTCGATCCATTGCCGGCATCGCCGGGTTCGACAAGGCCAAGCTCACCATCGCTCGCCAGCTCGGCGTGGATCCCTATTCCGACAATATCCGCCTGCAGGAGGAAATGGAGAAGGTCACCTGGGCACTCTTTGCCGGCGGCCTGCCCCTGGACATCGGGGTCAAGGTCGCCTCTTCCGGTGCCTCCCTCGCCCTCTCCGCCACCGAGTTCGTCGGCTTGCCCCAGGAGATCTACGAGATCACGCCGTCCGAATTGGCGCTTCGTGACCGCCGGGCTCTCGAAGCCATGGGCATCGACGTGGCCACCATCGATGCCGTCATCGGCAACGATTCGCTGCCCGCCTCCATGCGGCACCACATGATCAGCTCCCTCCAGTCCCTGGGAAATCTCGAGGGCCGGCCGAATCTCGTCAGGCTGCTGACCGTGTGCCAGGATTCCCGCCACTCCCATTTCCTCAAGAACATCCTCGGCCTGATGGCCCAGCGGAACCAGGTCCAGCCCTACGCCGGCTATGGAGTCTACGGCAAGCTGCCGGCGGCCCTGACTCCGGATGGCGTCATGGAAGTCTGCACTCCGGTCGACTACGTTTCCTGGACCGAACGCGTCGCCGCCTTCGCGCATCGCACCGACTGGGGAAACGTGAAAAAGCGCCTCGTCCTCGAAGGCCTGCTCAGCCCACGGGCCGAAGCGGAAACCCTGGCCGCCGGTTGGGAAATCGTGAAAGTGGAGTGACGGCGGAGCCTGGAAACCATCTCTCCGCCTCTTGCGTATTTCGAAAAATCGCCTACCATCCCTTCTGCCGATCCCGCACCCGGGGGCGGCTCCGGCAGGCGCGCAGCCAGCCCGGAAAATCACTGGTGAAGGGGCTATAGCTCAGTTGGTAGAGCGTCTCGTTCGCAATGAGAAGGTCAGCGGTTCGACTCCGCTTAGCTCCACCAGCGATTCCCGTTCCGTTCCAGCTCGTTTCCACCAGACCATGCCACGGCTCCTCACTCTCCTGTTCCTGGTGGGTCTCGCCCTCAGTCAGACCAGCTGCGGTCTCCTGACCCTACCCGTCCGTAGCCTGATGCGGATCCCCACCTCCGTGTTGCGAGTCGATGCAACCACCGACTCCGAGAGCGGCGAGGTTGGCATTCCCGCCGCCGAGGAGCCCGAAAGCGCCCCCGCCGCCTGAGTCGCGGCAGCCGGCATCGTCCCTCTCTCCGTCGGATCCCCGATCCGTCCGTCCACTCCGCTCTCAACCAGGAACTGGGAAAACGTCCGCCCGCCATCGGAAACGCGGACGTCACGCGTGAATGGCCTCGTTTCTGCTCAGAAAGTGGAGGCACTACCTCCACCGCTTTCTCCATGTCCGACTATTTCCGACACACCAAGATCATCGCCACCCTGGGCCCGGCCACCGAATCCAAGGAAATGCTGGCCAGGCTCATCACCGCCGGCGTCGATATCATGCGGCTCAACATGGCCCACGCCTCCCACCAATGGGTCAAGGATGCCATGTGGTTCATTCGCGAGGCTTCGACGGAAGTCGGGCGCCACGTCGCCGTGATGATGGACGTGAAGGGACCGGAAATCCGCACCGGGGTGGTGGAGACTCCGCTGGAGGTGAAAATCGGAGACCACTTCGAGTTTCATATCGAGAAGGTCGAACCGACCGGCGATATTCCCGCAGTTTCCGTCAACTACCCCGGCCTTCCCGGCGACCTGGAGATCGGAGCGACGGTGCTGGTCGATTCCGGCCTCATTCGCATGCGGGTCTTGGAGAAGGACGACTCCCGCGTCCGCTGCGAGGTGCTGACCCCGGGGAAAATCGGATCGAAACGCCACCTCAACCTGCCGGGCGTCTATGTGAATCTTCCGTCGCTCACGAAGAAGGATGAGGACGATCTCAAAGCCGGCGTCGAGGCGGGCATCGACTTCGTGGCCCTCTCCTTCGTGCGCCAGGGAGAGGACATCCGTATCCTGCGCCGCTACCTGGATGAACTCGGTTCCTCCGCCAAGATCATCGCCAAGATCGAGGACCAGGCCGGAGTCCGGAACATGGAGGAGATCATCCGCGAGGCCGACGGCGTCATGGTGGCCCGTGGTGATCTGGGGATCGAGATCGACTACCACAAGCTCCCACTGGTCCAGACCGATCTCGTCCACGCCTGCCAGGCAGAAGGCAAGCCGGTCATCATCGCCACCCACCTGCTGGAGACGATGATCCACTCCCCCATGCCGACCCGAGCCGAGATCTCCGACATTTCCAACGCCATCCGCGAGCAGGCCGACGCCATCATGCTCTCCGGCGAAACCACGACCGGCGCCTATCCGCTGGAGTCGGTCCAGGTGATGAAGAACATCATCCAGAGCATCGAGCCGAGCGTCGAAGGAACCATCAATCGCAAGATCCAGCTCCACGAGCCCAAGGCCAAGATGCTGCGCTCCGCCGTCGGCCTGGCCCAGGAGCTGGGCAAGTCCGGCATCGTCGTCTTCACCCGGAGCGGTTTCCTCGCCTACGTCCTCGGCGCCCTGCGCGCCCGGGGCGTCCCCATCTACGCCTTCACCGACATCGAATCCATCTTCCGCCAATTGCTCCTGCCCTGGGGCGTCGAGCCCTTCCTGATGGAATTCTCCGACGATCCCGAGCAGACCATCCTCGACGCCCTCGCCTACCTGAAGCGCAAGCACTGGGTCGAGACCGGCCAATGGCTCGTCGTCATCACCAACGCCCTCGCCAACGAGAAGATCGTCGATACGCTGCAGTTGCGGGAGGTGGAGTGACGGGACCCGGATCGATCACGGTCGCGGCCACTTTTCCGAGGAGCGGAAGACCTTGCGCAGCTTCCAGGTGCCTTCACCGGTGCGAGCGAGGACGAGTCGGAGGCGGGCGGTCTTGGTGGAGTCGTCGAAAAGGCCATCGTCGATGAGGATGGCGTTGAGGGTTTTGATGCCCTCCCCTTTCGAGATCAGCCGGATCGTCCGGCTCTGGCCCATCTTTTCGCCTCCCTTCGTCACGAAGGGACCCGCGAACTGGACCAGAATCGTTTCCGGGTTTGCCGCCCAACCTTCTCCAGCCGCATTGGCCTTTTCCAACTTCGCAGCGAACTCGCTGGCGTCGATGCTTTCCCAGGTGATCGCGGGCTTCTCTGCGGATGCCCTATCGCTTTCCTGGGCTTGGAGAGGAAGCGCAAGCAGGACGAACAGGATCGGGGAAAAGGCGTGGATCTTCATGGGCCTTTCCTACCAGATTGTTCCTGAGAATCGAATTCAAATCACGGCAGAGCCTGCGAGCGATTCTTTCACATCACGCCCCCACCCACCGATTCCTCCTCCACCTCCCACCGGTGATAGGCGTCGGCGTAGTCGGGACAGGTGGCGATGAGGGTTTCGTGAGGCGCATCGCCGGCGAGGCGGCCTTCGGAGAAGAAGAGAATGCGGGGGGCCTGCCGGAGGAGGTCGATGCGATGTGTCACCAGGAGCGTGGTGCCGGAACCGGAATGCGTCCGGCGGAGGATGGACTCGTGGATGAGGACCTCGCTTTCCGGTTCGACGGACGCGGTGGGCTCGTCGAGCAGGAGCACCACCGGGTCGGTGAGAAAGGCCCGGGCCAGGCTGAGTCGCTGACGCTGCCCGCCGGAGAGCTTCACCCCGTTCTGGCCGACGTGGGTGTCGTAGCCATCGGGTAAATCGATGATGAAATCGTGGGCATTGGCGGCGCGAGCCGCCGACTCGATCTCGGCTTCGGAGGCCTCGGGGTGACCGTAACGGAGGTTGTCGCGAACGGTGCCGTCGAAGAGGTAATTGTCCTGCCCCACCAGCCCGACGGGCGCACGCAGGCTGGCGAGACTGAGGTCCCGGATGTCCTGGCCGTCCACGGCGATGACGCCGCCGTTCACGTCGTAGAAGCGCGGCACGAGATTCAGCAGGGTGCTTTTCCCCGAACCGCTGCCACCGGCGATGGCGACGAACTCGCCGGGATCGATGCGGAAGGAGACGTCTCGCAGGACCGGCTTGGAGGGCACGTAGGCGAAGTCGACGCCGCGAAACTCGATCGCTCCCTTGGGATTTTCCCAGGTCTTCGCATCAGGCCGATCGACGATATCCACGGGCGCGCGCAGCAATTCCATGACCCGCTGGGCCGCGGCTCGGGCGCGCTGGAGAATGTCGCTGGTCTGGGCGATGGTTCGGATCGGGCTCTGGAGTCGCCACCAGAATCCACGGTAGGCCAACAGGGCGCCGAAGGTGAAGGCCTCGCTGCCACGCAGGATGAGCCAGGCACCGACGCCGAGCATGACGAGATTGTTGATGAAGCCGAAGGCCGACACCACCGGGAAGTAGGTGTTGCGCAAACGACTGGCGCCGACGCTGGCTTCGTAGAAGGCCTCGGCCCGCCCGTCGAAGTCCTCCTGCTCCGCCGTTTCCCGGCCGAAGGACTGGGTCACCTGCACGCCCGCCAGGCGATCCTGGACGAAGGAGCCGATGTGGCCGAGCCGCTTGCGGACGCCGTCGTAGATCGCCTTCACCCGTCGGTTGTAGATGCGAATGAAGAGGAAGGCGAAGGCCAGCGGCAGGATGGAAACCGCGCCGACAAGCGGACTGATCCAGAGCACCATGCCGGCGACGACGATGAATGTGACGACCTCTTCCAGCAGGCCGGTCAGGCCCTGGAGAACGCTCTGTTCCATGGCATCGACATCGCTGGTGACCCGGGTGACCAGTTCGCCGGAACTGCGGTCGCGGTGATAGCCGAGCGACTGGCCCTCGAACTTGCGGAACAGGTCGGAGCGGATGTTGCGGACGAAGGCCTGGCCGGTCTTTTCGAGCAGGTAAGTGTGCCAGGCGTTGGCACCGAGCCCGATCAGGTAGGTGCCGAACATGATGGCCAGCCACATGCCCAGTTTTCCGATGGTGAGGGTTTCGTCGAGCAGGGCGTCGGCGACGATGCCCCAGACGAGCGGGTGAAAATTGATGAAGGGCACCGAAAAAATCAGGAGCCCGAGGGAAAAAGCCAGGCGTCCCCGCCAGGGCTGCAGGCGGTCCCAGACCTCCGCGGCGAGGTGCCGCGGTGGCAAGGGATCGGTGAGAGGTTCGGGGACGGACATGGCGAGGAGAAGAAGGGCTACGTTTCAACCGGTGGTTCGGGAACGAAAGCGGAAATCGGGAAAGGGCGAAAGCGGCTCGGGGGAACGGAACGTTTTTCTCAAGGCTCTTGCCGCCCCTCCGGGGCTCCTTTTCTGCCTGTTCGGTTACCGGTGGTTCCGCTTCGCTCCACCACCGGCTACCGTCTTGTCGCCCCTCCGGGACTAAGCCCGCCATTCCAGCATTCCAGCTAATCTTGTCATCCCGAGCGAAGCCGAGGGATCTCCCGTGCGTTCCACAGTGCCCGCTTCCACCTTCCGCGCTCACCCTACCTTGTCATCCCGAGGAACGAAAAGTTCGAGGCTTGGTCGGTGGACTAGGCGCCGCTTGGCGCTCGCGCCGTTGCGGATGTGGCGGGCCCCAGTCAAGCGTCGGGATCTTGCCCCCCCTTTCCCGCCAGCGGGAGATCCCTCGGCTCGGGGCTCGCTCGGGATGACAAGAGAGTGAGTCATCGCGATTCGAAAGACAGCCTGTCATCAACAGGTTGTGAATCGACGTCTCCAGGAGCGAATCAGCCCGTCCCGAGTGCAGCCGAGGGAAGGGATCTCCCGTGCGAGGTTTCCCCTCTCCCCTATCAAACAACGAGCCTCGCTCCCGAGAATTCCGCCTTTCGTGCCGACACTCCAACACTCCAACACTCCAACACTCCAACACTCCAACACTCCAACACTCCAACACTCCAACACTCCACA
>JAUIGT010000660.1 GCA_030432615.1 Verrucomicrobiia bacterium | reverse complement strand
GACGATTTCGGTCGCCGATTCCTCCACGGGATCGGTTTCCGCTTCGACCCGGGGCACCGCGTCGTTCTCGTCGCCTTGCGTCGAAACGTCCGATGCATCCTTGTTCTCCTCACGATCGACAAGGAGTGTCTTTTCCCAGTCGTCGGTTTCTTCCTCGTCCTTGGCGGCGAGAAAATCGGGACCGCCTTCGTCACCGCGAAGGGCCATGCCATCCGGATCATGGGCGGAACCCTCGTCGTCGTCATCCGCGCCTTCATCGAGGTTCGTTTCCGCAGCCGGTTCGGCGGTTTCCTTCTCGTCCGCCGGCGGTGACGCATCGCGCAACGAAGCAGCCTCCTCTTTCGGTTCGCCCTTTTCTTCCTTTACCGTCGGCGCCTCGGAATCGAGATTCGCGAGGGGTTCGAACGACTTCGGCGCGGGGCCGGGTTGGAATCCCTTCGTGGGAAAGCTGGTCGCGCCGTCGTTCCCGGTCTCGACTTCGGAGACCTCCTCGTCATCAGTCGGCACCGCCTCGGGAGTCTCCGCGTGCCCGGCTTCCGGCGTCGTTTCTGCGGTCCCCGATCGGCCAAAGCCGAGGGCATTGAGGAAACGCGAACGCTCCAACCCCGGATCGGGATTGTCGAGGTTCGGTTTTCCGGAAGTGGAGTGGTCAGTACGGGCTTCCATCGTTACCGAAGCTTCTACAAAAATAAGCTAAATTTATTATTTTTATGGGAAAAACCGAGAATCTTCAACTCTTTTCCTTAGTTTCCCAATAATTCATTTCCTGCTATTTTCTAACTTTGCTTTGAGACCTTGGTCGCAGGGTTTCTCCACCACCCAGTTCGGCAGCGCTTTTTCCCCGACGCCGGTCCTATCACCAATTCCATGAACACTCCCCGTTCTTCCTTTTCTCCGAACCTTTCCTGGCCCGGCGCGAGCGTCGCGCTCCTGGCCGCGGCTCTCCTCGGTACCGGTTGCATCAGTGCCGAACGTGGCGGCAGTCACGGTGCCGGAACCGCGGCCCGCGCCGGCGGGATCCGCCTTTCTCCCGCCGACGCCAACGCCATCGGCCGCAAGATCTGGCAGAACGAGTGCGGCGGCACGATCGAGGGACTCACCAGTTGGAACGCGGGCGAGGATTTCGCCTCGCTCGGCATCGGCCATTTCATCTGGTATGTCCCCGGGCGCCCGGGACCTTTCGAAGAGAGCTTTCCCAAGCTGATCGACTTCATGAAGGCCCGGCAGGTGCCCGGCATGCCCACGTGGCTGATCAACGCCCGCGGCTGCCCGTGGCCGAACCGGGAAGCGTTCCTGGCCCAGCAGGGATCTCCCCAGATGCGCGAACTGCGCCAGTTCCTCGCCGCCACGGTGCCGGTACAGACCGACTTCATTGTCCTGCGACTCGAACAGGCGCTCCCGAAGATGGCCGCCATCACCCCCGGCCCCGCCAAGGACCGGCTGCGGGCCAACTTCTACAAGGTCGCCGAGTCGCGCCAGGGCGTCTATGCCCTGATCGACTACGTCAATTTCAAGGGCGAAGGCATCAAGGCCGAGGAACGCTACCAGGGCCAGGGATGGGGACTCCGCGATGTGCTCCTGGAAATGCGGGACACTCCCGGCGGGACCGCCAGCGCGGCGGAATTCGGCGAGGCCGCCAAGCGGGTGCTGCAGCGCCGCGTCCGGAATTCGCCTCCCGAACGCGGCGAAAGTCGCTGGCTGAACGGCTGGATGAACCGCTGCGCCAGTTATCAGCGGGGTTTCTGACCGGCTACCGGTCGACCGGCCTTGCCGGAAGGTCGCTCAACTCATTGCCCACCGCCGAGGGCGGCGGCGCGCACGTCTTCCTGGAACATGGTGGCCAGGTTGGCGTCGTAGCGAAGGTGAACCAGGCGCCAGTCGCCGCTGCCGGGATCGTAGAAGGTGAATTCGTTGACGAAGGGCTGACGCTCGAAATGCGCCACCGACCGAACCACCAGCGCGCGCTCGGAAATCTCCACCTCGCGGACGATCTTGAAGTCGATGAAGTTCCCCATCTGGGAAATCATCTGGGCGAAGGCGTCGGCCACCTTCTGGACATCCTCGGGCTTGACCACGGGATTGGAGGAAAGCATTTCCCGGAGTCCTTCGCCACCGCGTCCCTGCTTGCACATCGCGTAGAAGCCGGTGATCTGCTGCTTCGGCGAAAGTTTCGGCGCGGGACGCGCCGGGGCGGCGGCCGCCTGTTCCGGGGCCGCGGGCGCGGGAGTCGGCTGATTCTGGTCCTGGGCGCGCAGCGGAAGCACGGCGGACATCATCAGGGCGCTCGACAACAGGAGAAGAACCTTCGTATTCATGGGAGGAAGTGTGGGCGTTTCGTTGGTATCGGTTTGTGGAAAGCCGCGCAGTGTATGATGGCCTCACTCTCGGCGTCAACTCTATGCTGGTTCGAAGACGATCGCACGAACCGGTCCGGACGCGTCTCCCGGATTCGAGAAACCAAGTCTTGCCGCCGTCCCGGAAACAGCCTAGGCTGAAGCTGAATTCCCACTTCCCTCCGCCATGAAGGCCACCACGTTCCCTTCCCGCGGCGCCCTCCCCGGTTTTTCGGTCGCCGCATTCCTCCTCCCGCTCCTCGCCGTTTTCCTCGCGACGGGGCCCCTGCGCGCCAATCCCACCGACGGGGTCGTCACCTTCGGCGGTGCCGAGTTCATCGGCGGCGCGGGGAACCTGACCATCCGCCAGACCACGGAGAGCGCCATCATCAACTGGGGCGATTTCTCCATCAGCCGCGGTGAGATCACCGAGTTTCTCCAACCCGGCAGCAACGCCGCCATCCTCAACCGGGTCGTGGGCGGCAACCCCAGCGCCCTCGACGGTGCCCTTCGCGCCAACGGCAAGGTGTTCCTCATCAATCCCAACGGCATCATCGTCGGTCCGTCGGGCACCATCGACGTCGGCAGCCTGGTGATGAGCACCCTGGACATCTCCGACGAGGATTTCCTCGCCGGAGGCGACATGCTTTTCACCGGCACCAGCGGTGCGGGAGTGGTCAACTACGGTCGCATCAGCGCGATCGAGGGCGACGTCTTTCTCATCGGCAATTCCGTCGCCAACTACGGCTCCATTGAGGCGCCCAACGGCACCGTCGGGATGGGCGCCGG
>JAUIGT010000659.1 GCA_030432615.1 Verrucomicrobiia bacterium | reverse complement strand
GCGATGACGGACGCTACCGGGCCATCAACGGCCGCCTCGTCGTGACCACGCCGGCCGAGGGGAGACGCATCCAGCAGCTGTGGACGACCCGCGAGTTTCCGGAGGATTTCATCCTCAAGCTGGAGTTCCGCGCCACGCCCAATGCCGACAGCGGTGTCTTCCTCCGCAAGCCGCAACTCCAGTGCCGCGACTACCCGCTCGCCGGACCCTACACCGAGCTGAAACAGTATCGTCCCCAGGACTGGAACGAACTCGTCGTCACGGTGAGGGACGGCAAGGCGCACGCCACCTGCAACGGCGAAGTGTTGGAGGACGCGATGGAAGTTCCCGAGACCGGGCCCATCGGCCTCGAGGGCGACCGTGGCCAGATGGAATACCGCCGCATCCGCATCAAGACACTGCCCTGAAGCGACGTCCGAGAAAAACACCCGATTGTTTGCGTCTCATGAAGCCCGTCAAGAATCTCGCCGAAACCCGCACGCCGGACGGGTCGAAGTTCTCGCTGCACGAGCACGACGGCGACTTTTTCCTGAAGCTCAACGGGCTTCAACTGATGAGCACCACGGCGACGCTGTCCGAGCGCCTTCTCGCCGACCACGCCTGCGTCGAGGACCCCACCCAAGGGAGGCTGGCGCCGAAACGGGTCCTCATCGGCGGCCTCGGCCTCGGCTACAGCCTGAAACGGGTCCTGGAACTGGTGGAGCCCGAGGCCGAGGTCGTGGTCGCGGAATTGCTGCCCGAGGTGGTGCGCTGGAACCGGGAATTTCTCCAGGACGTCAACGGACATCTCCTCGACGACCCGCGGGTCACCATCTTCGAGGGCGATGTCTTCGAATGCATCCGCCAGGCCGCCGACGGCGAGATTCCGCCGTGGGACGCGATGCTCCTGGACACCGACAACGGTCCCACCTCGCTGGTGCAGCCGCAGAATCGGCAGATCTACGACCGCAACGGTTTCGCGACCATCTGGCACGCGCTTTCCCCCGGTGGCCGGGCCGCGTTCTGGGCGGCGACGCGGGAACAGGGACTCGAGAGCCGCCTGCGCCGAGACGGGTTTCGCACCGAGTGGTACGCCATTCAGGCGCACGAGCGAGCCAAGCGCGCCGCGCACCGGGTCTACGTGGGCGAACGGCCTTTCGATTCTGAAAACGTGCGCGCTCCGCGCCGGAGAACCGCGGAACCCGAGCCCCGCAAGAAGGACTCGCGCCCGAAGCGTTTCCGTCGCCCCCAGCGCCGCCGCCCCAAGGGGTAGTCCGCGACCGGCCCGGGGGCCGCCGCCGCGACAGGAGTCTCTGGCCTACGCGCTCACCTCGGCTTACCCTGTCCCCTTCCCCATGCGACTTCATCAAAACCAACTCTGGCGGCAGGGAGAGGATCTCTACCGGATCGTCCACCTCGAGCGCCTCTCGGTCGATTACAAAAAGGTCGATCGCTCCCATCCCGAAGGCGGCACCCATCACACGGCGACTAAGAAGGAATTCTGCCGCCTCATCAAGGGTGCGACCGAAGTGAGCCAACCGAAGCCGTCGAAGTGACGGAGCCCTCGCATCAGCGCACACGAATGCGGCGCATCGACGGCCACGTTCACCTCGTCGGGGACGGCAGTTCCGGGAGCGGTTGCTTCCTGCGGATGGATTGGCCTCACCAGAAATTCCTCTCCCGTCTGATGCTCAAGGAGGCCGGAATCTCCCCCGGCGTGCTCGGACGCGACCTCGACGCCGCCTATGTGGAGCGACTGGTGGAACAGGTGCGCGAAGCCGACCTCGATGCCGCCGTCCTGCTGGCCCAGGACCTCCCGCACACCGAATCGGGCGATCCCATTCCGGAGAAATCCGGATTTTTCGTGCCCAACGACTACCTCCTCGAGGTCTGCGAACGCCATCCGGATCTCTTCATTCCCGCCGTCTCGATTCATCCCGCCCGCCGCGATGCCATGGAGGAATTGGAACGGTGCATCGACCGCGGCGCCAAGGTCGTGAAGCTGCTGCCGAATTGTCGCGACGTCGATTACGCCGATCCCCGCTACCGCCCGTTCTGGGAACGCGTCACCGAGGCCGGCCTGATCCTCCTGTCCCACACCGGGGGCGAACACACCCTGCCGGTGCTGCGACCCGCGTTCGCCGATCCGCGCCTCCTGGAAGCCCCGCTGGAAATCGGGGTCACGGTCATCGCCGCCCACGCCGCCGGGAAATCCGGACTCTGGGACCCGGACTACACCCACACGCTCATCGAGATGTTCGAGCGCTACCCGAACCTCTACGCCGACAATTCCGCGCTCTGCACCCTGAACCGCAGTCACACCATCGCCAAGGTCCTCCGCGCGCCGGTGATGGATCGAATCATCCACGGCAGCGATTTCCCGGTGCCCGTCACCGGCCTCGGTCCCTTGCGCCACGGCCACATCGATCGCGCCACCTGGCAGCGCAGCCGGGACGATCGCCATCCTCTGCAACGCGATGTCCGGCTCAAGAAGGCGATCGGCTTTCCCGAGGAAACCTTCACCCGGCTGGATGCTCTCCTTTCCCGCTGAACGCTCCGAAAAACCGGTGCGCACTCTGGCGCAATTCTCGCACTGCATTCTCCTATAGCGATGCGAGAATAGAGGAGGACTCGTTGGTCTCATGAAACACCTTCTTATTCTCGGAGCCGGAACCGCCGGGACGATGATGGCGCACCACCTGCGCAAGCGCCTGCCGCGAGGCGAGTGGAACATCACCGTCGTCGATCGGTCCGACGTCCACTACTACCAGCCCGGCTTTCTCTTTCTTCCCTTCGGCATGACCGGAGAGAAGGACGTGGTCAAACCCGTCCGCGACCTGCTGCCGCCTGACGTGACCTTCATCCATGCTCCCTTCGAACGGATCGAGGCCGAGGCGAAACGGGTTCATTTCGAGGGACGCGAACCGATCGACTACGACCTCCTCATCGTCGCCACCGGCTCCCGTATCGCTCCCGACGAGGTCGAGGGCATGGACGGCGAGGGCTGGCGCCGCGACGTTTTCGATTTCTACACCTTCGACGGCGCCTGCGCCCTGCGCGACAAGCTCGCGACCTGGAAGGGCGGGCGACTGGTGGTGCACATCACCGAGATGCCGATCAAGTGCCCGGTGGCCCCGCTCGAGTTCGCC
>JAUIGT010000069.1 GCA_030432615.1 Verrucomicrobiia bacterium | reverse complement strand
CGATGACCGCCGTCCCCTGCCCTTCGGTCAGCAGCGTCTCGTACCGGGACCCGTCGAGCCACGCGATCGCCACGACACACTTCACCCGTCGCCGGGTCAGCTCAGGCAGCGCCAGAGAGCCCAGCAGATCGTCCTCACAGGTCAACAGCCCGCCGGCCATGGCGCACCCATCGGGCCACACCGGCGTCAGATCGAGGACAGGTCCGCGGCCATCCCGGGGCGGCGTGGTGCGGACGGCGGGCGAGGGCTGGACGGTCTGGCTGCCCTGGCAGATGCTCAGTTACATCATCACCGGGTTCGCGGTTGGTATCGTGGTCAGTCTCTTCACGAAGCCGGTGGCGGCGGAGAAACTGGAGCGTTTCTACGGCCTGCTGAGGACGCGCGTCAGGCAGGGCGAAGTCATCGAGGAACCCTGCACCCTGCCTGCCGGGGTGGAGGCAGCGCCGCGGCGGGTGTTTTTCCCGTCCAGTCAGTGGGAGATCCCCATGCCCACTTGGCGGGCGATGAGCGGATTTCTCATTGGTTGGCTGTTGGTGGGAGCCATCATCGGAGGGGTTTGGCTATGGGTTTCCTGAGGTTGATTCACTCGGCATAAACCTCTACAATCCCCGAGATGAAGTTGGATGAATCACTTCACATTCTTGATCGAATGCTGGATCCGTTGACCCAGGATTTGAGCGGTGGTGCGGCGCGTCAATTGCTTGATCTGCGGGCAGATCAGGAGACTCAGGCACGACTGGAAACGCTCGCGTCGAAAGCGGAGGAAGATGAGTTGAGCCCCGAAGAACGATCCGAATATGCCGCCTATGTCGAGGCCTTGAATGTGATCGGTGTTCTTCAGGCGAAGGCCAGAAAGGCGTTGGAGCGGCCATCAGCTGCGTGAAGGTGTGACCGCGGAAACGAGAGCCCAGGTTAGGGAGCGTGCGGGAAATTGCTGCGAATACTGTGGCCTCCGTCAGGAACAACTTCGGGTGGTGCCTTTTCACATCGAGCACATTCGTTCGCGCAAACATGGAGGAGGGGATGAACTGGGAAACCTGGCTCTTGCCTGTCACCAGTGTAACTTGCACAAGGGGGCGAACCTGTCGGGAGTCGACCCAGAAAGCGGAGAAATCGTGGACCTGTTCGATCCTCGGCTTGACGACTGGGAGGCAAATTTTTCCAACGAAGCTGGTCGTATTCTGGGAAGAACTCCCAGGGGACGAGCGACGGTGGAAGTGCTTGCGATGAACACGGAAGATCGCATTCGTCTGAGAATCTCCGCGTTCCCATGAATCCCAGCTCAAGCGTCCGCCCCAACATTCTCCTCTTCGTCGCCGACGGCATGCAGGCGCGGACAGCGTCGCCGGATTCACCCTGCCTGACGCCGAACCTCGACCGGCTGGCGGCGCGGGGCGTTCGCTTCGAGCGCGCCTATTGCTCGACCCCGGTGTGTTCGCCGTCGCGGGGCAGTCTCATGACGGGGCTGTTGCCGCACAATCACGGCGTGCTCGAGGTGGAACACGGGCGCGATCCGGACCAGTGCGTGCTGCGCGATGACAAGCGGCATTTCGCCCAGCAACTGGTCGCGAGCGGCTACGCGACCGGGTATTTCGGCAAGTGGCACGTCGAGCGGACGAATCGGTTGGAAGATTTCGGCTGGCAGGTGAACGGGGTGAAGTCGGCCGAGCACGTCAAGCATCTCGGTAAGGGGGATGTCGGAGGATCGATGGATCTGGATCCGGCACTGTCCCGCTGGATCGACGGACCGGTCCCTGGCTACCGGCGCATCCTGCACTACGGCGTTATCGACACGCCGCCGGAGGAACGCTATCCGCAGTTGACGGTGGATGATGCCCTGCATTTCCTGGAGGCTCGGGACGACGCGGCGCCGTGGTGTTGCACGGTCAGTTTTTCCGAGCCGAACGAAGCCCTGGTGGTGAGCCGCTCGACCCTCGAACGCTACGATCTCGATGCCATCGACCTGCCGGAAAACCGGTGCGACGATTTTTCGGGAAAACCGAACCTCTACCGTCGGGTGGCCCGGGCCACCGCAGACACGACGGACGATGAGTGGCGGATGGCACGGGCCTGCTACTACGGGCGGATCACCGAACTCGACGAGCAACTGGGACGCCTCCTCGACTGGCTGGAGGCCTCCGGGCAGTCGGAGAATACCCTCGTCGTCGTGACGTCCGATCACGGGCGTTATGTTGGAGCGCACGGCTACGATGCCCACAACTTCGGGGCCTTCGAGGAAATCTATCGCATCCCCTTGGTGGTCGCGGGTCCCGGGGTGGAGTCGGGAGTGGTTTCCGAGGCGCTGGTCCAGCTTGGCGATCTCGGGCCGACCCTGCTGGAGATGTCCGGAGCGCCCGGGATACCCGAGGCCGATTTCCGCTCCTTCGCGCCCCTCCTGCGGGAGCCGGAGGAGAACGCCGCGGATTTTTCCACCGCCTACGCCGAGTATCACGGCACCCGCTTTCCCCTCTGCCAGCGCATCTGGTGGGAGGGCGACTGGAAGTTCGTCTTCAACGGCTTCGATTTCGATGAACTCTACGACCTCGCCGACGATCCCGGCGAATTGACGAATCTGGCAAACCTCCCGGAACACCGCGAACGCGTCGAGCGCATGATGGCCGCCATCTGGAAACGGGTGCGCGACACCGGTGATCGGGCCATCCTGGAGTCGCACTACCTTTCGATGCGATTCGCCGCCATCGGGCCGGCTTTCGAGAACGAGTGATGCTGGGAGCTTGGGGTAGGGCGCCTTTCCCCAAGTCGTCTGGCGCGGGCGGGAATTTCGTGTGGAGAGAGAGGACGGGAGCCCAACCCCTACTCGGCCTGGCGCTCGCGTTCGTCGCAATCGAGCAATTCCTCTCCGTTGGGAAACTCCAGGCTCATGGCATGGTGAACCGGTTTCTCGATCGACGGGGCCGCGTCCTCTTTCTCTTCAGACAAATGGCCGTCGAGCGGTTCCTCGCCATTGGGGAATTCCAGAGTCATGTCCTCGGGGATCGGTTTGTCGGTAGACGAGGCGCGTTTTTTTCCCAATCCGAACATGATTGACTATCGCCTCTATTCGATCAGCTGCAATGACCAATTTTACCATAGCCAATCGATGGTTTATTTGGCTGATTTAGAATGATTCCAATAAGGCTTGCGGCAAGCTTGGAAGGTGGCATTCTCAGCGTCCAAACTGGTGGAGAACCCATGCCCGCGTCGGGCGAAACAGTTCTTTCCGCCTTCCCGTCCCCATGAACCGTTCCTCCCACCGGCACGATCCGGAACCGCATGACGCATTGGTTTCGCCGTGGATGCGGAGCCTGGTGGAATTCCTGAACCGGGAGGATCATGTGGAGGCGCTGCGGATGGATCCCGACCGCCGGACGGTATCCGTGGCCACGTTGGGCGAGGTGGATCTCGACGGGCTTCGGAGCCGGCTGGAGGCGGTGTTGGAAGGGCTCGACCAGGAGCATCTATTCGACGGTGCGGGGAAGGATGCGACGGCCGACTCCGAACTGGCGGGCAGTTTCGGCATGCACCTGAAGCGACAGGAAAACGGCGCCACCCTGGAGAAGCCCTCCTGTCCCACCGCCCCGAAACTCTGGCAGTGGCGCGAGTTTACCTGGCCGGAGCCGGAAGAACTGGAGCAGCAGAGCCGTGAGGAGTGGCAGACGCTGGCGATCCAGGCGGGGATCTGTGGCGTGTCGCTCGTCGCGGCCATCATTACCGCAAAGCTGGCGGGCGAGGCCACCAGCGGAGCCCTGTTCCTGACCAGTCGCCTTCTTTTCGGCATCTCCCTGATCGCCGGCGCCTGGGACGCGGCCATCGATGCGTGGGAAAAAGTCCGCGAGCGGGTCCTCGACATCCACTTTCTCATGCTGGCGGTCGCCGCCGGAGCCGTCGCCATCGGGGCCTGGACGGAGGGCGCGCTGCTCCTGTTCCTGTTCTCGTTTTCCGGCGCGCTGGAGCACTACGCCATGCACCGGACGCACCGGGAGATCAACGCCCTCACCAAGGCGGCGCCGAAGACGGCCCGGGTGGTGACACCGGACGGCGGGACCGAGGACCGCGCCGTGAACCTGCTGCGGATTGGCGACGTGCTCGCGGTGCGACCGGATGAGGCTTTCGCCGCGGACGGGACCGTCATCGACGGGGAATCGGCGGCGGATGAATCGAACCTGACCGGCGAGTCGAAACCGGTCACCAAGCACGTCGGTGACGCGGTCTACGGCGGAACGCTCAACCTCTGGGGCGCGGTGCGGGTCGAGGTGACGCGTCCCGCCTCGGAGAGCGCCCTCCAGAAGATCGTGCGCCTGATCCAGGAAGCTCAGCACCTGCGGGCGCCGAGCCAGCGATTCACCGATCGCTTCGGTACCAAGTATACCTGGGGCATTCTCGGGGCGACGGTGACGATGTTTTTCGTGTGGTGGCTGGCGATGGACATTCCGCCTTTTCGGCCCGCGGGCGAGGAGAAGTCCGCCTTCTATCGCGCCATGATGCTGCTCGTCGTGGCCAGTCCCTGTGCGCTGGTCCTGTCGATTCCCTCCGCCATTCTCGCGGCCATCGCCTGCGGGGCGCGGCGCGGCATCCTCTTTCGTGGCGGGGCGGCGGTGGAGAACCTGGCCCTCGTCGATACCGTGGCGCTCGACAAGACCGGTACCCTGACCTCGGGCGAACTGCGGGTCGGAAAGATCGAGAGTTTCCCGCACGGTCGGGAAGACGAGGTGCTGGCGATCGCCCTGACCCTGGAGCGGAATTCCACCCATCCCATCGCGCGGGCCATCGTCGCCCACGCAGAGGCGGAGGGCGTGGAAAGCCAGGGACTGGACGAGTTTCGTTCCATGAGCGGCAAGGGCGTGCGCGGCAAGGTCGGCGCGGAGCTGAGCTACCTGGGAAGGCGCGAACTGATGGAGCGGGGGGAATTGAGCGAGTGGATGGCGTCCGTTCCCGAGCCGCCGCTGGAGTTCACCGAGGTCTGGGTGGTGCGGAAGGACCTGCTCGGGCGGATCCTGCTCAAGGACGAGGTCCGCAAGGAGAGCGGCCCGGTGTTGTGCCACCTGAGCGCGCAGGGCGTTCACTCGCTGATGCTGACCGGGGACCGCCGGGGCGCGGCCGAGGAAGTGGCCAAGCGGCTGGGCGTGGAGGAAGTGCGCGCGGGGCTGCATCCCGAGGACAAGGTCGAGGCCATCCGCGAACTGGGCGAAGCCGGACACAAGGTGGCCATGGTGGGCGACGGGGTGAACGACGCCCCCAGTCTCGCCGCCGCCTTCGTCAGCGTGGCCATGGGAGGGAAGGGGAGCGACGCCGCACTCGAGCAGAGCGACGTGGTCCTGATGAACGACAAGATCGAGAAACTGGCGACGGCCCGTTTCATCAGCCAGAAGGCGCGCGCCATCATCAAGCAGAACCTCTTCATTTCCCTCGGGACGGTGGCGATGATGGTCTCGCTGGTGATTCTCGGGCTGGCCGAAAACCTTACCTTGGGCGTGCTCGCCCACGAGGGCAGCACCGTGCTCGTCTGTCTCAACAGTCTTCGCCTGCTGTTCGTTCGCGAGCCGGAGTTGTAGCGCGGACATCCGGGCTCGGGCGGACCTTCCGACAAGGCGCCATCGCGGCGGTCACCGGGCTTGTCTTTCCCCGCCCGAATTGAGAAAAGCTCCCGCATGAGCGATGCCAAGCCCCGGACCAGTCTCGGTTTGTTCGTCACCCTGAGCGTGATGATGTTTCTCCTCTTCTTCGTCTGGGGGGCGTGGTATGTGACCATGGGCACGTTCATGACGGAGCGCGGGATCGCCGGTTCGATCGGGTGGGCCTACTCGGTGGCGCCGATCGCGGCGATCGTGACGCCCTTCTTCATGGGAGTGTTCGCGGATCGGTTCCTCAACGCCGAGAAGTTGCAGGGCATCCTGCTTTTTCTGAGCGGCCTCGCCATCATAGCCGCACCCAGGTTTGCCGCGCCCGAGACGGCGAATGTCTATCTCGGGCTCCTCTTGGCGCACACCCTCTGCTTCATGCCGACGCTGGGCTTGTCGAACACCATCTGCCTCAAGCATCTCGCCGACGGCGACCGCGACTATCCCATCGTGCGGGTGTTCGCCACGCTCGGTTGGATCGTGGCCGGACTGGTGGTGAGTTTCGTGTTCAAGGCCGAGGCCACACCGACCCAGTTCTACCTCGCGGGAACGGTGGCGTTCGCCGTGGGACTTTACAGTTTCCTGCTCCCGAAGACGCCGCCGCCGGCCAAGGGACAGCCGCTCGATTTCGGTGAACTCTACGGGGCGGGCACGCTGCCGTATTTCAAGAAGAAGCCCTTCGCGGTCTTCATGTTCGCCTCGCTGCTCGCGGCGGCGGCCATGATGCCCTACTGGTCGCTCGGGAGTCCTTTCGGCAACGTGGTCGGGATCGAGCGAACCGGCGCGTTCTTCTCGATCGGCCAGGTGGCGGAGTTGTTCGTGCTCGGACTGGTCTTGCCGATCTTCATCAAGCGTTTCGGCATCAAGTGGACGATGATTGTCGGCGTGCTCTGCTGGGCGATCCGCTACGCCCTGTTCTCGGGCGCGGCGGGGGCCGAGGGATCGATGATGTGGACCATGATGGTGGTGGCGGTGGTCCTGCACGGTTTCAGCTACGACTTCGTCTTCATCTCGGGTTTCCTCTACGTGGACCGGCATGTGAAGGAAGAGGTCCGTGCCCAGGCCCAGGGCCTGCTGGTGGTGTTCACCCAGGGAATCGGTTTCCTCCTCAGCTCGCAGATCCTGGTCGGCATGGTCTATCCGGCGGTCATGGGCGAAGACGGCGACCTGGCGGGTTGGCAGCGTTTCTGGCTCGTGCCCGTCGGCTACCTGGTGGCGGTCCTGGTGCTGTTCGCGATCTTCTTCCGCGAGGACAAACCGATTCCCCACACGCGGCCGGAGGATCAGCCGGGCCAGGGCTAGCCCGAATTTGGGTGAAAAATTCTGGGTGAAAGATTTTCCAGGAAATTTTTCCCCGAAATGTTTCACCATCCAATCTCTTCCTGCAATCGAGGGGCGCCGGACGATGTCGCAAGCGTGATTGCCCAAGAGGGGCGGCTCATTCTTCCTTCCTGGCTAGACCCGCTCCCGGCTGGAAAGTTCGAGCCGTTGGAAGCGATCGCGGGAGAAGAGGATGGTTTCCCGGACCGGGGAGGCGGCTTCGCCGTACTCCACGACCACGCGGACCTTTCCGGCGTTGATCTTGAGTTTCACGATGCGGAAGAGAGGCTCGTGCTTGCTGCGAAAGAAGCAGTGAAGGGGAACCTCGCGGTGGGGAGCGTTCCAGAGTAGCTGGGCCGGGGGGAAATCGGGAATCAGTCCGAGAGCGGTCAGGATTTCACGCAGCTGTCGGGCGCCATGGCGGCGGGCGTGCCTGGCGGCGGCGGCCCGGTTGCGCAACTGCTCGATGTAGGCGGCGACGGGATTCTTCCGCGCTTCGACCATCTCGTCGATCAGCTCGCGCGCGTGCATCGCCATGGCGGCATGGAACTGCTCCTTCGACAGTTCCCCGCGCTCGTAGCGACGAAACAACTCCGGGGGCGTTGGCAGCGGCTGAAAATTCACCGGGGCCGTCGGCTGCGAACTCGAACCTGGAAACGCGGCGAGGGGCGGGCGCGCGGGAATTTTCAGAAACGGACGAGGCCTTTCTCGAACACGAACCATTCCACCGGCAGTTCGGCCAGCGGCTCACGCAGTTTGTCGAGTTCGGTGGCGCTGCCGTGGATTTCGAGGCGCACGAGATCCGAGAAGGTGAGGCCTTCCTTGAGGAGGTCGTCGACGTTCGCCAGGTGGGCCAGCGCCCCCTCGCCGCCGATGTAGGCTTCGCGGCAGTGAACGATATCGCCGTTGAGCGTGAAGTCGTAGTAGAGGCAGGCGTCCTCGCCGGAAGTGCGCTCGATGAAGCGATCGATCAGTTCGCGAAAGGCGTCGAGTTTGCCGGCGTGAGCCTGGAAATACGGATGAAGGCTGACAACGGTCTCGGGACGATGGGGGACGGGGGCGTTCATGGCCCGAATCCTAGCCCAAGCGACACCGCGGGGCCAGACCTCAGTCGGAAAAAAGGCGGGATTCCTCCCCTCAAAACTTCACTGGAAGCAGCGGTACCAGTCTCCCAGCTTCGCGAATCGGCGTCACTTCCTTGGGGAGCCTCAAGGTGAAATCGGCCGGCTTGCAGCGGGCGCCGATTTCCGCCTCCTCCAGCCAGTCTAGGACGGCGACAGGCACGGGCACGCGATGATCTTCGATCACGAGGTGAGCTTCCCGGCCGTTCTTTCGAATCAGGCGAATCGGTTCTTTCCGGTCCAACTGTCGCGCCACCGCGCGACTGAGACAGTTGGCGGTGGAGATATCGCACATGCCGCTGTCGTAGGCGTCGAGCATCGCCTCGATGTCGGTCGAGGTGATGCAAATCTGGAGGGCGACGCTTCCCGTCGCCAGGGGATGGTTCATGTCGAGGGTTGTGTTGGGCGGGCGGCCCAACCCTTGATTTTCCTCCAAAGCCCGCCCGCAACCGAGGAACCGTGGCTACGAGCGGGATCTTTGGAGGAAAATCGAGATTGGTGGGATCAGGCGGCCTTGGGGGTTTCCTGCATGACGGAACGTTCGCGGAACTGGGTCGGCGACATCCCGACGTACTTCAAAAAGCTGCGGTTGAACTGCGACAGCGACTGGTAGCCGACATCGTAGGCCACTTCGGTGACGCGGGCGTGGGGCACGAGCAGCTTGCGCTTGGCGCGCTCGATGCGGCGGCGATTGACGTATTCGGTCAGCGTCATGCCGGTGGCCTGCTTGAAGATCTTGCAGAAGTAGTAGGGGCTCACACAGACATGGGCGGCCACGTCATCGAGGGTGATGCGTTCCTCGAGATTGGCGTTGATGTACTGCTTGGCCGAGATCACGACCGGAGGCTCGGAGTTCGAGTCCTCGATCATGAGACGGTTGAGCGACTCGGAAAGCTGGAGGGCGAAGACGCCGATGAGGGTCACCATGCCCTGGTAGCGCTCGGGAGAGACCACCTGGGTGGCGAAAAAGGAACCGCGCAGGCTTTCGATCTTCCTTTCCGGAAAGCCAGATTCGCGGAGGGCGTCGGCGAGAGCGTCGAACTCCTTCTCGGTCGGTTCGGCATCGAAGACCTGGCCGGTGGAGAGGAAGGCCACGGTCTGCCCGCCGGCGCGGACGGGAATGGCCGTTTCCTTGAGTCCGGCGAAGCACTTGGTGGTGTGGGCCTGCTCCTCGGAACGGGCGGTCAGGCACTGGTCGGCATTGAGGCAGTGCTGGCAGGGCTTCTTGCCGGAGTTCAGATCCTGGCAGAAGGGATTCCGAAACGTGTTCTCGGGGGCTTCGTCGCTGCTTTGGTCGGCGGTCTTGAGAAGCAGGGGGAGACCGGTGGCCGATTCGAAGGCCTTCTGGTAAACTTGGAAGAGGTCCGAATTGAGCAGGCGGTGATGCAGACTGGATTTGGACTGGGTGGACATGGCTTGATTGAGGTTGAGATGGAGACGTTGTCTTTCAGCGACGTGTCCACCATGTCTCCTGCGCACCAATTGCGAAATTGAGCGCAAATCCGATCGCTCCACGAGGTAATCCCCTAAGGCCAATAGGGGATTTGCGTACGACCCGATCGGGGTGCTTTCAACCGATCTGCCCGGTCTCCACCCAGCGCACCGCCTGGTGCACCAGTTCGGTGGCGTCGCGGAGCGCGAGCTTCTCTTTGATGTGCGCCCGGTGGGCGTCGATGGTGCGAACGCTGACGCCCAGTTTGCCGGCAATCTCGCGCGTTCCATGTCCCTGGCCGAGAAGGCGGAACACCTCCAACTCGCGATCGCTGAGACGATCGACCGGGGTGCCTCCGCGGCCGCCTCCGGCGAAGAGTTCGACCACCCGGGTCTCCATTTTCTCACTCAGGAAAACGCCGCCCGACATCACCCGCCGAATCGCCTCGATGAGCTTGTCGGGGGCTTCCTCCTTCATCACGTAGCCGCGTCCGCCGGCCCGCAGGACCCGCTCGGCGTAGAGTTCCTCGTCGTGCATGGAAATGGCGAGGCACTGGACCCCGTCGAAGGCGGCCCGGATGTCCTTGATCAGTTCCAGGCCGGAGCGATCCGGCAGGGTCATATCCACCAGCACGAGATCGGGCTTGTCCGTCTCTAGGTGGGCGAGCGCCTCGCGGGCGGTACCGGCTTCGTGGATCACCTCCAGGTCGGGCTCGGCATCCACGAGGCGAGCCAGCCCGAATCGCATGATGGGATGATCATCGACGATCAGGATGCGCTTGGGCTGGGCTTCACTCATTGCGGTGGGGGGCGGTGCAGGTGATGGTGGTCCCCTCGCCGGGACCGGATTGGATCTCGAGTTCGCCGCCGAGAATGCCGGCCCGGTAGTTCATCGTCAATAGCCCGAGTCCGGAGGAACGCGAGGCCGCCTCGGGAGGGAGACCGCGTCCGTCGTCGCGGATGCGCAACTGCAGGTGGCCGGGGAGAAGCGAGAGCGCGATCTCGATCTCGGTGGCGTCGCTGTGCTTTACCGCGTTGGCGGTGGCTTCCTGGGCGATGCGGTAGAGCTGCACCGCGTTCTTCTCGTCCTCGACAAAGACCGGATCGGGACAGTGGAAGCGGCAGGGCACGCCGAAGACCTTGCGGGTGCGGGAGGCGAGCTCCTCGAGGGCGCTGGTGAGTCCCTCGCGCTGGATCACCGCCGGCGCCAGTCCGCGGGAGATTTCGCGGGCGCGGACGTTGGCGCTGGAGAGCATCTCGCCCAACTGACCGAGCGCCCCGGCGGTTTCGCCGTTGCCCTTGGCGACCAGTTCCTGCTGCAGCACCTTGGCGAGGCAGCCGATGCTGGCCAGTTGCTGGCAGAGATCGTCATGCAGGTCCTGGCCGATGCGGCGCTGCTCCTTCTCACTGATCTGGACGATCTCGTCCTCCAACTCTTTCTGGCGGGAAATGTCGTTGGCGCAGAAGATGACTCGGTGCCCGTTCCCCTGGGACGATTCCCTGTCCGAATCGGCGAGTGATGCCCGGATGGCCACGAAGACTTCCGATCCGTCCTGCCGCCGGCAATGGAGCGTGGAATCGTAGTGGCCGTTGAGAATGACGGCGGGAAGGATGCGGTCGGAATAGCGCCGCAGTTCATCTTCCGGGCAGATGGCGGTGACCGGTTGGCCGACGACCTCCTTCTCCTTCCAGCCGAAGATGTACTCCGCCCCGCGGTTCCACGTCTCGATGCGCTGGTTGCCGCCCACGGTGAAGACGGCCTCGTGAAGGCTGGCAAGGATGTGCGCCTTTTCCCGGAGCGCCTCCTCGGCGCGCTTGCGCTCGGTAATGTCGGCGATCATGCCGAGAGTCAGGCGTTCCCCGTCGATTTCCACCGGGGTCAGGCCGATCTCCACCGGGAACTCGCTGCCGTCCTTGCGCTGCGCGAAAAGATCCCGGCCGATTCCCATCGGACGTTGGGCCGGCCCGTCGTGATAGCGGGAGCGAAGCCCGACATGGCCGCGGCGGAAGCGCTCCGGCATCAACTGCTCCACGGTGAGATTCTTCATCTCGATCTCTTCGTAGCCGAAAAGCTCCCGTGCCCGCCGGTTGGCGAACACGATCCGGCCGCGGGCGTCCGTCATGAGGATGCCGTTGGGGGCCGCCTCGACCGCGAACTGGAAGCGGCGGGCGCCGGCGTTCTGTTCCTCGGCGAGGCGGGCTTCCAACTCCTCGATGCGTTGGAGCAGGCGTTGGTGTTCCTCTTGGCTGGGGGCGGATTCGGCGGCTGACATGGGGGACGGGAAATGTCCGGGTGCGGGGAGACGAGATCCCCGGCCGGGCAGCGCCATTTTTCCGCGAACCGCGCCCCAGTGCAAGGCCGCAAAAGTTGGCGTGCCAAAGTCAGAATTGGCGGAGCGGCCAAAACCTCGCTATGGTTCAATCAGGAACCATGAAAACCCCGGCACTTTTTTTCCTGGCCCTTGGGGGGCTGGTGATCGTCTCGTGCGCCTCGAAACCCAAGCCCATTCCCGAAGTCATCGTGGTGGCTCCGGAGAGCGAGGCCGGCACGGTCGATTTCCGCCGAGACATCGCCCCGATCCTGGAGCGCCAATGCATCACCTGTCACTACGACTACGCGCCACTCACGGCGTTGAGCTTCCAGCGGCGCAAATCGATGCTGGAGAGTGAAACCAACGGGCGTCCCGTGCTCGTGCCCGGAGACGCCAGTCACAGCACGCTTTTCCTGGTGACGGTCGTGCCGGATTACTTCATCGAAGCCATGCCCGCCGGCGGCCACCAACTCGACAAGGCGGATACAGACAAGCTCTATCACTGGATCGAAGCCGGTGCCCCGTGGCCCGAGGGCCTCGTGCTCCAGGCCGAGGTCGAGAGCTGATCCGGACACCGTCGTCTTCAACCCGCAACACCCCATCCATCGTCATGAGCCACCTGATCAAACGCATTCTCACCCCGCTGGACATCTCGTCCTACTCGGATGCCGCCTCGCGCCGGAGCTGCGAGGTCGCCCGGCGACATACGTCGGAAATCACCGGGCTGGTCGTGCTCGATTCCCCGGGGATCCGCTCCAGCATCGCGCCCGCCGATGTCAGCCACTGGCCGCTGGTGCAGGAAACCGTGCTCCGCGCCACCTCCGACGCGCGGGAACAGATCGGGGAGGCCCGCCGCCGCTTCATCGATCTCTGCGAAGCCCGCGGCTTGACCCACCGCGAGAGCGAGCTGGAGGGCGTGCCCGCCGACAAGATCCTGGAGGCCTCGGTTCTCTATGATCTCGTGGTCATGGGCCTGCGCACCTTCTTCCATTTCGAGACCCAGCAGGATCCCGGTGATTCCCTGGCCAAGGTGCTCGGCCGCACCGTCACCCCCGTGCTCGCGGTTCCGGAGTCGGACCAGGGCGAGCCGTTTCGCAAGGCGGTGATCACCTGGGACGGCAGCTTCAGTTCTGGGCGCGCCTTCCGCGACTTCCTGCGTTTCGCCGCGCCCTACGATCTCGAGATCAGCGTGCTCACCGCCGGTTCCGAGGCCGATCAGGCCGAGATCCTGCTTGGCGAGGCGTCGAGTTACCTTGGCGCCCACGGGATCGAGAAATTCGAGACCATCCACGCCGAGACCACCTCGGTGGAGGAAGTTCACGATCACTATCTCAAAGACGCCGACCTCGTCGTGGCCGGCATCCACTCCCGGCAATTCTTCAAGGATCTCTTCGTCGGGAGCTTTACCAATCACTTGATCGAAGCCGGGGATCGGGCGTTGTTTCTTTCGCACTGACGCGCGAGTCTCGTCTGCCCCCACTCGACCCTCTTTACCCACCGAACCAACCCTGTTGAACATGAGCGAAAACACCGTATCCGAAGCCACCGAATTTCCCATCACCGTGACGGCGCGCCACATGGACCTGACCGATTCCATGCGCGAGTATGCCGAGAAGCGGGTTCGCAAGATGCACTACGGCTATCCCCGCATCGTCGAGGTGAAAGTCATTCTCGACCAGCAGCCCCACGGTCATATCGCGGAAGTCATCGTCTTCGGAGCCGACAACGTCACCATCGAGGCCGACACCGAAACGCAGAATCTCTACGAAGCCATCGACCTGACGATGGAAAAGATCGAACGCCAGATGCGGAAGGAAAAGACCCGCATGCTCAAGCAGCACGGCCACTGAGCCGCCGACGCATCCGACTTCCCACATGGCCACCGAACCCGAGAACGAAAAATCGCCGAAGAACGAAACGCCCCCGCGGCTGCCGCTGCGGGAGCGGTTCGTCTGGCTCTGGCATCCGCATTTCTGGCTGACGCTGGTCATCGTCCTCGTTCTCGTAGTCTTCTTCTTCCTGCGTCACGCCAAGTAGCGGACGAGAGGAGTGGTAGAAAAGAACGCCCACCGAATACTCCGCCAGCATCCATGGATTCCAAGACGCTTCAGCAATTCAAATCGAAGCTCGAGGCCGAGCGCGACTCGCTCCTGAAGGCGCACGGTCAGCACGAGCAGGATCTCCGCGCGAGCCATACGGGCGAAGACATCGCCGGTCCCGACCGGGCCGCCGAACTGGACGACGAAACCGTCGAGGCGCACATCGTCGAGAGCGAGGAGCGCCTCTTGGAAAAGATCGCCCACGCCCTCGAACGTATCGAGGAGGGCAGCTACGGGATCTGCGAGGGCTGCGATGCCGAGATTCCCCTGGCCCGCCTCGAGGCCAAGCCCAGCGTCTCCCTCTGCATCGATTGCCAGGAGCAGAAGGAAGCCGGTTGAGGCCCCCCCCCCGATCCCTTCGGTTCGGCGAGCCTGACATGAACGCCGCCGTTTCCGACTCGTCACTTTCCCTCCCGCGGGCGGCGTGGGCCCTGCCGTCGTCGGAGGTCGTCGTCGGGCTGGAAACCGATCCCGCCTCCGGACTGACCGCGTCCGAGACCGAAGTCCGGCTGATCCGTTTCGGTCCCAATCGCCTGCACGAGCCGGTCGAGGCAAGCCTGTGGCGGCTTCTCGTCGGCCAGTTCCGGAATCTCATTGCCGCCCTCCTTGCGGTGGCGGCGGCGATCGCGTTCGCTCTCGGGGACTGGTTGGAAGGCGTCGCCGTGGTGGCGGTGTTGCTGATCAATGCCGGGCTCGGCTTCGTGATCGAGTGGCGGGCCGTTCGTTCGATGGAGGCCCTTCGCCAGTTGGTGGTGCCACGCGTGCGGGTCCGCCGGGACGGACAACTGGAGCACCTTCCCGCGGAAGCCCTCGTGCCGGGGGACATCGTGGTGGTCGAGGCGGGAGACATCATCGCGGCGGACCTGCGGTTGATCGAGAGCGCGGAACTCGAAGCCGACGAGAGCACCCTCACCGGAGAATCCGAGCCGGTGGCGAAGTCGACTATCGTCCTGCCCGCGGAAACGGGCATGGCCGACCGGGCGAATCTCCTCCACTCGGGCTCGCGTATCACTCGCGGCACCGGCACCGGCGTGGTGGTCGCGACCGGCCTTGCGAGTGAACTGGGAAAAATTTCCGCGCTGGTGGCCGAGGCGGAAGCGGAAGAAGCCGCGGAGACGACTCCGCTGGAGCGACGACTGGCTCACTTCGGCGTCCGCCTGCTCTGGCTCACTCTGGCGATCGCGGTGGCAACCTTCGTGGCCGGGGCGGTGACGGGAAAGGATCTCGGCCTCATGCTGAAAACTGCCATCGCCCTCGCGGTGGCCGCCATTCCCGAGGGATTGCCGGTGGTGGCGACGATCGCGCTGGCCCGCGGGCTGTGGCGGATGGCCGAACGCAACGCGCTCATCAACCGGCTGGCCGCGGTGGAGACCCTCGGTGCCACGGCGGTGATCTGCACCGACAAGACCGGCACCCTCACCGAGAACCGCATGACGGTGGTCAGGCTGGTGCTTCCCGATGAGACCGAGATCGATTTCGAAACCGGAGACGAAACCGAAATCGCGGCCGGTTCGCCCGCGGAGCGTCTCCTTCGCATCGGCGTGCTCTGCAACAACGCGGAAGCCCTCGAAGGAGTGGGCGATCCCCTGGAGGTGGCGCTGTTGGCGGCGGCGGAAAAAGCGGGGAGCCCCTGGGAGGCGTGGCGCGACGGGTCACCGAGGGTGCGCGAGTTGCCTTTCGAATCAAAACGGCGGCTCATGGCCACCGTTCACCGCGGTGATGAACGGTCGCTCGAGGTGATGGTGAAAGGCGGGCCGGAGGCAGTGTTGGCGGTTTGTTCGATGGAGGAATCGGAACGCCAACGATGGCACGCGGAGAACGAGCGCCTCGCCGATTCGGGCCTGCGGATCCTGGCGATGGCGTGGAAGGCGACGGATTCGGAGGGAGAGACGATCTACGAGAACCTGCGCTTCGCCGGGCTCGTCGGGTTGATGGATCCGCCGCGTCCCGATGTGCCGGGAGCCCTCGCCGAGTGTCGGGCGGCGGGGATTCGCGTGGTCATGGTCACGGGCGACCAGCCGCGGACGGCCATGGCCATTGCCCGCGAGGTGGGATTGGTCGATGGAGACGACGGGGATGCCGTGGAAGTGATTCGCGGCGAGACTTTCGAGAAACTGGACCCCGCCAGGCCGGAAGACCGCGCGCGCCTGCTGGCGACCCGCGTTTTCGCCCGGGTGACGCCCGAGCAGAAGCTGAGGCTGGTGGAGTTGCACCAGGAGAACGGAAGTGTCGTGGCCATGACCGGGGACGGGGTCAATGACGCCCCCGCGCTGACCCAGGCCGACATCGGGATCGCCATGGGCAAGCGGGGAACCGAGGTGGCCCGCGAGGCGGGCGACATGGTCCTGCGGGACGACGCGTTTCCCAGCATCGTGGTTGCCGTGGCGCAGGGACGGGTGATCTTCGCGAACCTGCGGAAATTCGTGACCTATCTGCTGGCCTGCAACTTCAGCGAGATCCTGGTCGTTGGCGTGGCGACGCTCTTCTCCCCGAGTCTCCCGATCCTGCCGCTGCAGATCCTGTTCCTGAACCTGGTGACCGATGTCTTCCCGGCGCTGGCGCTGGGCGTGGGAAAGGCGGGCGGCAACCTGATGGCGCGACCGCCGCGGCCGGTGGGGGAACCGGTGATGCGGCCGCTCGACTGGCGGCGGGTGTTCCTCGACGGGATGGTGCTGGCGACGGCGACGCTCGGTGCCTATTTCTGGGCGGTGGAAAAGCTCGGGCAGACACCGGAGGAGGCGGTCACGGTTTCCTTTCTCACTCTCGCCCTGACGCAGCTGAGCCACGTCTTCAATCTCGCGCATCGCGACTCGCCCTATTTTCGGAGCGAAGTGGTGCGCAATCCCGCGGTGTGGGTAGCGATGGCGGTGTGCGCGTTCCTGCTCTGGTTGGCGTCCCACCTGGGGCCTCTCGCCGGGGTGCTCGGCCTGCACCGGCCCGATTCCGACGAGTGGCAGGCGATCATCGGTTTCGGGATGGCTCCGCTGGCCTGGGGGCTGTTGCGTCGGCTATTGCCAGGGAAGTGACAAGCCGAGGCGCTGGACTTCGGCGAAGGTGGTGACGCCCGACTCGATCTTGGCGGTGGCGTCCTGCCACAGCCCGGTGTGGCCTTCGGCGTCGAGGTGTTCGCGCAGGGTGTCCTCGTCGGCGCCCGCCAGCAGCATCTCGTAGTCGGCCTGGTCGACGTGCCAGACTTCGAACAGGCCGGTGCGTCCGTGGTAGCCGGAATCGTCGCAGGCCTCGCAGCCGACGGCTTTCCAGGCGGACTTCGGCGGGTCGAGGCGCTCGCG
>JAUIGT010000068.1 GCA_030432615.1 Verrucomicrobiia bacterium | reverse complement strand
AGCGCCAGCGGCACCAGCGGATCGCGTCCGAGGACGGACGTCAGCCAGCGGCGGGATCGGTCGAGCATGGCCACCTTTTACGGGACGGTGGAGAAACCGGGAAACGAAAAAAGGCCGCCCGCACCCTGGCGGACGGCCTTTTCGAAAAAACGCGGCGTCGATCCGACCCTGTCAGGTCGCGGACCGGACAGGGTCGAGTCGGGACCCGGTCAGGCCAGCTCGCCGAGCTTGGCCTTGATGGCCTCGAAATTCGGGAGTTCGCCCGGATTGTCGCTGCTCTCGGCGTAGGCGATGTTGCCTTCCTTGTCGACGATGAAGGCCGAGCGCTTGGGCACGCCGCCCATGGTCAGGTTCTTCTCGGGCAGGAAGCTGTCGTAGGCGACGTCGTAGGCCTTGGCGGCGGTGTGCTCGTAGTCGCTGAGGAGGGTGAGCTTGATGCCTTCCTTCTCGGCCCAGGCGGCCTGGGCGAAGGGATTGTCGCCGGAGATGCCGAGCACCTTGGCGTTGAGTCCCTCGTAGTCGGCCAGCTCGCTGGTCACGGAGCAGAACTCCTGGGTGCAGACGCCGGTGAAGGCCATGGGCACGAAGAGGAGCACGAGATTCGCGCTGCCGACGTGGTCGCTGAGCTTGACCAGTTCGGGGCCGTTTTCTCCGAGGGAGGTGAGTTCGAAATCGGGGGCTTTGTCGCCAACTGCCAGTGCCATGATGCTTGGATGGGTTTCGGGTTAGTAAGACGGGAGAGATGTGTGTGGATTGCGGCTCCGCGGGAAACCGCCGGCGGCGGATCGGGAGCCGCCAGACTATAGAAAGCCCGGAGAGCCGGTCAAACGAAACAGGTCGCCCGCAGCCGTGGCCCGGTGAATTTCAACGGTGACGAACGGAAATTGTCGGGTAAGGGTGAGACCATGACGGAAGCTGCCGACGACTTTCCGAAACCGCCGGACGAGAACACGCCCAAGCTGGACGCGCTGTCGCTGCGCCTGGCCGCGGCGAACGCGCTCATCCGCCGCCGCCGGACCATCAAGCCGGTGGACATGAGCGAGAAGCCGATCGAGAACCTCCACCTCGCCACCATCCTCGAGAACGGCAACTGGGCGCCGACCCACGGGATGACCGAGCCATGGCGCTTCTTCGTCTACACCGGCGACAGCCGGCGACGCCTCGGCGAGTTTCTCCAGCAGACCTACGACCAGCTGACCCCGGCCGACGAGGTCCGGCCCGAGAAACGGGAAAAGCTGGGCGCGCAGCCGCTGCTGGCCCCGGCCGTCATCGCCATCGGGATGGAACGCGAACCGGACGGCAAGATCCCCGAGATCGAGGAGATCGAGGCCGTCGCCTGCGCCGTGCAGAACATGCACCTGACCGCCTCGGCCATCGGGATGGCGGCCTTCTGGTCGTCGCCGCCCATCGTCTACAGCGACGAGGTGCGCGACTGGCTCGGGCTCGGCAAGGGCGGAAAATGCCTCGGCCTTTTCTACCTCGGCTGGCCCAAGTCCGAGGACTGGCCCATCGGCGCCCGCGGCGACGTCGCCGACAAGATCGTCTTTCACCGCTGAGCCAGCGAGCGACCGTCCGCCTCCCCACCCCCCTTCTTTCCGCCATGCTCGTCCTCGCCGCCATCAAGGATTGGTTCGACTGGTTTCCCGGCGCGGAAACGCTGACCGTCCTCAAGTGGATCCTGGTCATCGCCCTGATCGTGGTCGGTTTCTTCGGCACCTTCCTGCCCATCCTGCCCGGCACCTCGCTGATCTACATCGGCATGCTGACGCACTACTTCCTGATGGGCATGCAGGACGAGAGCGGGCTCACCTGGCAGAGCCTGGTCGTGATCGGAATCATCTGGACCATCTCCATCGCGGTCGATTGGTTCAGCGGCGCGGTGGGCGCCAAGTGGTTCGGCTCCAGCAAGTACGGCATCTGGGGCGCGATCATCGGGGGGATCGTCGGCACCGTTTTCTTCAGCCTGCCCGGGCTCATCCTCGGTCCTATCGTGGGCGTCTTCGTGGCCGAGCTGTGGTTCGCCAAGAAGGAGTGGAAACCGGCCGCCAACTCCACCGTCGGCACCGTGGTCGGCGGCCTCGCGGGGATGGTCGCCAAGATGATTCTCGCCATGGCCATGATCCTCTGGTACGTGGCCGACGTGTTTTTCCTTAATCCCACGCGCTGAACTCGCTGGCAGTTTTCGCCGCGCGGGGTATTCTCCCGGTGCGAAGGCTGGTCGGAGACGATCGCTGGGGTGGTTCCGTATCGGGAATCGGCCCCAGAGGAAAGTCCGGACTCCACAAGGCAACGCGCCTCGCGAAAGCGGGGGAGAGGGTGGGCGCAAGCCGCCCTCGACGGACAGTGTCGCAGAAAACAAACCGCCCTCCCGCTTCGGTGGGAATCGGCAAGGGTGAAAAGGCGAGGTAAGAGCTCACCGCCCCGAGGGCAACCGAGGGGGCACGACAAACCCCGCGTGGTGCAAGACAGAACAGGGCAAAATCCGGGCCGCCTGTCCGGTTCCTTCGGGAATAAGCCCGGGTTATGGTCGCACCCCGAAACGCTTCGGCGGGACGGGGAGTTCCGGCTCCGGCCGGAGCTAGAAAAATGATCGTCCGGCCCGCTTCGGCGGGGCGAACAGAATCCGGCTTACGAGACCAGCCTTCGCACCTTTCTTCTCCACTCCCCGGAACCGATCGAGGGACTCGACGGATGGCGGGGAAAGTGGCACGGTATCGACCCATGCCGCGCCCGCTTTTCGCCATGCTGATCTTCGCGTTCTCGATCCCGGCGATCGCCCGAACCGAGGTGGTCGAGGAACTGCGCCCCTTCCTGGAGGCCCACTGCGTTTCCTGCCACGGTCCCGAAAAGGAAAAGGGCGACGTCCGGCTCGACGGCGCCATCGACGGCGAAACGCTCTCCCTGGTCTTCGACGTCATCGACGTGCGCGACATGCCGCCGAAGAAGGCGGACTCTCACCCGAGCGAGGAAGAGCGATCGAAAACCCTGGGCCTTCTCGCCGCGCACCTCGCCGCCTCCACGGAACGCCCGCTCGCCCTGCGACGGCTCAACCGGGTCGAATACGAGAACACCGTCCACGACCTGCTCGGCATCGACACCCCGCTCGCCGATCTCCTGCCCGAGGACGGCCGCACCCAGGGATTCGACAACGTCGCCGGCGGCGGACTCAGCATTTCCTCCATCCTCATGGAGCGCTACCTCGAGGCCGCCGACACCGCCTTCGAGGGCACCATCCGCCGCATCCAGCCGCTCCCGGCCGAGACCCGCCGCGCGGTGGCGATGGAGTCGAAGGAGAACCTCGATTCGGTGAAGAAGAACAAGGGCGGCACCATCCAGTCGGCCGGCTCCTTCGTGAAGTTCACCCCCGGCTGGCCGCCGGTGCGGATCGATGACGCCCACCCCATCGAGGACGGCGTCTACCGCTGCCGCATCGCCGCCTGGCCCTACGACCCGGGAGAAAACCGCACCCTGGCCCTCGCCGTCTACACCGGCCCCCTGTTCGGTCCCGGCAAGAAACACTTCGAGGGAATGTACGACGTCACCGGCACCGCGGACGAGCCGCGCATCATCGAGTTCACCGCCCGACTCGAGGCCGAGCACGCCATCCACCTGGTTCCGTGGATCCATCCCGAGCACGTCACCTGGCGTGACGGCGATTTCGAGAAACGTCCCGGCGTCGCGGTGAAGTGGGTGGAGACCCACGGTCCTCTCGACCAGGACTTTCCCTCGAAGGCCCAACGCCGCCTCTTCGGCGACAGCCCCACCATCCGGCTGGAGGAATCCGTGCCCGTGTGGATGCGGCACCGGAAGAACGTGAAGGCGCACGACGTCGTTTCCGACCAGCCCCGCGAGGACGCCGAACGCGTCATCCGCGACCTCGCCGCGCGCGCCTTTCGCCGCCCGGTCGACGACGACGCCGTCCAGCCCTTCGTCGATCTCACCCTCACCCGGCTCGACGAGGGCCGCAGCTTCGAGGAGGCCGTCCGCGCCGGCGTGACCGCGGTGCTGTGCGCGCCGCAGTTCCTCCTCCTCAACCGCGAGCCCGAGGTCGATGACTACACCCTCGCCTCGCGTCTCTCGTATTTCCTCTGGTCCTCGATGCCGGACGACGAGCTGCTGCAACTGGCCGAGGCCGGCAAGCTCGCCGATCCGGAGGTTCGCCGCGCCCAGGTCGATCGCCTCCTCGCCGACGGGAAGGCCGAGCGATTCATCGAGAACTTCACCGGGCAGTGGCTCGACCTGCGCGAGATCGAGTTCACCACGCCGGACGCCAAGCTCTACCCGGAATTCGATCCCCTCCTCCAGGAATCGATGCTCGGCGAGACCCGCGGATTCTTCCGTCATCTCCTGACCGAGAACCTGTCCATCACGAATTTTCTCGACTCCGACTTCGCCGTCCTCAACCAGCGCCTCGCCGATCACTACGGCATTCCGGGAGTGAAGGGCCACGAGCAGTTCCGCGTCGTGAAATTGCCTGAGGACAGCGTCCGTGGCGGCGTCCTCGCCCAGGCCAGTGTGATGAAGGTCACCGCCAACGGCACCACCACCTCGCCCGTCCTGCGCGGCGTCTGGATTCTCGACAATATCCTCGGCCAGCCCGCGCCTCCCCCGCCGCCCGGCGTGCCCGCCGTCGAGCCCGACATCCGCGGCGCCACCTCCATCCGCGAGCAGCTCGATCTTCACAGCGAGGACGCCTCCTGCGCCCGCTGCCACGCCCGCATCGATCCGCCCGGCTTCGCGCTGGAGGCCTTCGATCCCATCGGCGGCTTCCGCGATCGCTACCGCAGTCTCGGCGAGGGTGACAAGCCCGATGGCATTCGCAAGCCGAGCTACAAGCTGGGGCCCGCGGTCGAAACCGACGGCGAGATGCCCGGCGGGATGGCCTTCACCGACTTCGTCGATTTCCGGGCTCGGCTCGCCGAGAACCCGGAAGCCTTTCACCGCGCCTTCGCCGAGAAAATGCTCGTCTACGCCACCGGCCGGCCTCTCACCGCCGCCGACGGACCCGCCGTCGATGCCCTCGTCGCCCGGGCCGCCGCCGATGGCTTCGGGCTGCGCGACCTGATCAAGGCCGTCGTCGAAAACGAACTCTTCACCCTCCCATGAACCCGCTCCCGTCTTCCTCGTCCTCCGCCCTCGATCGCCGCACCTTCCTCCGCGGCGCCGGCGTCGCCCTCGGCCTGCCCCTGCTCGACGGCATGCTGCCCCGCCGCGCCCGGGCCGCCGCGTCCGGAACCGTACCCGACGTTCGCCGCCTGCTGACGATCTGCTCTCCGCTCGGGATTCACACGCCCTACCTTTTCCCGGAAAAGACCGGCCGGGACTACGAGCCGACCCGCTACCTGGAGCCCCTCGCCGATCACCGCGACAAGTTCACCGTGATTTCCGGCATCCATCATCCCGACGTCGATGGCGGTCACTCGGCCGAGAAGAGTTTCCTCACCGGGGCCGCCCACCCGGGTCAGCCCAGTTTCCGCAACACCATCTCGCTCGACCAGTTCGCCGCCGAGCGCATCGGCCATCTCACCCGGGTGCCCTCGCTGGTCCTCTCCGCCAACACCACCAGCCTGTCCTACACCCGGTCCGGCGTGCCCATTCCCGCCGAGGGCCGGCCGTCGAAGCTGTTCGCGCGGCTTTTCCTCGAGGGCACCGAATCCGAGAAGGCCGCCCAGATGCGCCGCATCCAGGATGGCCAGAGCATCATGGACCTGGTCATGGACCAGACCAGGCAAGTGACCAAGAAGCTCGGCCGCGAGGATCATGACACCCTCGACCAGTACTTCACCAGTGTCCGCGAACTGGAGCAGCGCCTCGTGCTCGCCGAGAACTGGGCCAAGAAGCCGAAGCCGAAAGTGGACATGGAGCCACCCACCGACATCGAGGACCGGGCCAATTTCACCGGCCGGATGAAGCTCATGTACGACCTCATCTTCCTCGCCTTTCGGACCGACTCCACCCGCCTCATCACCTTCTGCGGCGCCGGCGGCAACGAGGTCGTCTCGCTCAACGGCGTCGATGACGGCTGGCACAACCTCAGCCACCACGGCAAGGACCCCGCCAAGATCGAGCAACTCGCCATCATCGAGCGCGAGGAGATGCGCCTCTTCGCCGAGCTGCTGACCCGGCTCGAGGAAGTGAAGGAAGGCGACCACACCCTGCTCGACCAGAGCGCCATCCTCCTCGGCTCCAACCTCGGCAACGCCTCCAGCCACAACAACACCAACCTCCCCATCATCACCGCCGGCGGCCGCATGAAACACGCCGGCCACCTCGCCTTCGCGGGCGAGGAAGAAGGCAAAACCCCGCCCCTCGCCAACCTCTTCGTCAACTACCTCCACCATCTCGGCGTCGAGGCCGACGAGTTCGCTACCGGGAAGACGACGATGCCGGGGATCGAGATGGCGTGAGAATGCCCTACTATTTTCCCGACGCGATCTCTTTGATTATGGTTCCCAAATCACCGAGATGCGGTTTATCCTGACGGCTACCCATCTCTTTGATTATTGAATTGTGGAACGCAACCACGCTTCCGAGCTCTAGTTCTTTCGCTACAGATTCAAGCAATTCTTTCCCCGGAAAAACCTTTGTCCAATTAGAAGATTTTAGAGAGTCTAGTACTAAGTTCTCGCACTCATCGATGAGACTCAAGAGGCGTTCTTGTGAAAGCGTTTTTGTAACGGCCGAGCTGACAGACTCCACTCTCTCGACAAATTTTCCTTCAATTATCCCCCTCTTCTCCGGAATAACTGAAATTGAACCACCCCTGTCTTCAAAATATTGATTTCCAGCCAGCACTTTTCCGATTGAAAAATCTTGCGGACTTAGTTGCAAGTTGAGCCGATAAGAGATCATGTCTCTCACCACGTCTGCAGATAGCCTTGTTGCCGCTGCAAAGAAAAAGCTCTCTAGTTCCTCCTCAGAGTAAACCTTGTCAAAAACGTCTTCTAGAACGTCCCGGATGATTCCAAAATCTAGAAGGTAATTTTCTATTTCATGACGTTCTAAGACATATATTCGATTGGATTTGTGGTCAGAATATTTCGAAACTATATCGTCTGTCAGATAGTCTCTGTCACGGATTAGGAAAAACTCCATCCAACCCAAATTGGTCTCTATTATTGATAGAATCGCCGCATTTATTTTTACCAAATTATTGCAGCTGTTGGCCGGGACAAATTTAATATCCGCACTTTCTTCCGGGAATAGATTACTGAGGAATCTCCGATCCATGCTTGCATGATCTCCCTCAAGAAAGACAAATTTTCGGGCTACTCCAACGTAACCCGAAAATCCAAAAAGATCTTTGAGCAATCTCAATGCTTGTTCCTCTTGGTCTCCTTTGACTATTTTGGCCTTTCGCGTCTCGAGATCCCGAGAAATATAGACCAATTTGTGGCGTCCTGCTTCATCTATGATTTCTGGATTGTGAGTTGCGATCCAAATCTGATTTCCGGATCGAATACTAAGCAAGTTTCTGATTAGCATTCTCGACAATTCTGGATGCAGGTGCAACTCCGGTTCATCGATTATGATAATAGCGTTCCGGACATCGTGACGAATGAAAAATCCCAGAATAAAGAAAACTTCTTTTTCTCCAGAGGATAAATCATTAAACGGGATTACATCTCCCGTAGGTAACTTAACGAACAAATTCGTGGGTATTGATTCGTCTAATTCAGCAAAACGGTATTCCGGGAAAAGTCTTTTAAGGAGTTCTTCGTAAGGAATGATCGGGTCCGTGGGCTCTTCGGCACCACCTCCTCTTTTTGCTTGGTAATGGAACCGTCCCAATTCTTGTAAATAATGATATCTTTGCTGCACAAGAAAATCATACATATCCTGATACTGAATTTCACTCTGGTTGAATGCCATTGTATAAAGATGAGTTCTTTTCGTGATGACTTCGTAGCGAAACAATTTGTCCCTCTCAAAGTTTTTTGGAGGGTAATTTCGATCCGCCCTTAGGAAGAAACCAAGAGACCTTTGGAGTTCTTCTTTTAATATCCGAGTGACGTAGCTATGAAGTAGATTGTGGAGATGAGGGTCACTTTCGTAATTGCCTCCGGGAAAATTGAACGCCCGAAAATAGACATGATTTTCTTTTAGGTAGTCCTTGACCTTTTCTGGGTTTTTGTGTCGCTTTGCAATTTCTTCCCTTTTAGCATCGATTTTTCTTCTCTTCTCCAACGGCTCCAGTTGAGATTCTTCAATTTCTTCTTCGAATCTGGATAGCTCGTTTAGTCCAGGTTCTAACTCCTTTTCCAAATTCTCTTCGACGAGACTAATTTCCTCTGGAGTCAGGCCGATTGACACTTCAAAGGAAAAGTCTTTAAAAGTACGAGATAAACTCCAAGAGAGAGAATAGGTGTTGGAAAGTGCGTATCCGACCAACTCAAGCACGGAACTTTTGCCGCTTCCGTTGGGACCGGCGAATACTACCAAGTCCGATGATTTACTAGGTTTTTTGAAGGGACCTAATTCCTCATCGCTCAGATGCCGAAATTTGGAAATGGAGATCTTTTCGATGTACATAGGGCTTGCCGATCAAATTTTCTTAGTGTTAAAGAAAATTCAAGGGCTGTCGAGTCCGACATCAATTTCTCGAGACCTATCTACCTCATCAACCGAAACGTCAGGTTGATCCGTTCCTTGGTCACCCGCTTGGATTTCGGAAGCGAGTGCGACCAGTGGCGCTGGGTCTCGCCGCGCATGACGAGGAGACTGCCGTGTTCCAAAGTCAGGGACACTTTCTCCTGGTGATCGGCTTTGTGGCGGAGGACGAACTTTCGTTCCGCGCCGAAACTGAGGGAGGCGATGGTGGCGTTCTCCACGAGGGTGTCTTCGTCGTCGCTGTGCCAGCCCATGCCCTCGCTGCCGTCGTGGTAGCGGTTGGCGAGGCAGGAGTTGAAAGGAGCTTCGAGGAGGGTTTCCAACTTTGCTTTGAGTTCCGCCAATTCCTCGGTCCACGGCAGGGCGGTGCGGGTGGTGCCGGAGTAGGTGTAGGCGAAATCGCGGTCGCCATACCAAGCCACTTCGCGGGCGGTGACGATGCGTTTGCCGAACATGATGACCTCGTCGTGCCGCCAGGCGAGGGTGTCGCGGAGGCGTTCGAAATAGTGATCCGCTTCCGCCGCGGAAAGGACGGGGCCGTGGTAATTCACGATGCCGTCGCGGGGCAGGAGGTTGGCTTCGGGATCAGGTGGAAGGAGGTTCATGAGTGCGAGACGGGGATTACGCTGGCGCCTGGGTCGGAGATTCCGGGTGGCCGGGTTCGACCGGTGGTCTGCGGCAGACGGTAAGCCTTCGGGAGATCCCTCGGCTGCGCTCGGGATGACAAGAAAAAGTGTGGCCCGGGATCACTGGGAGTGCGGGCGTCTCGCCCGCTGCTGCGTCGGTCGGGTACGGAGCGCGAGCATCCCTGCTCGCCCCGGATGGTTGGGCTCGGCTCGCCTCCAGCGAACGTCGGCCAGCAACTTCGCCAGGAGGCCCTCCCCGGCGGAGAGGGCCGCACCCGACAGGGTCAGGCCGGCGAGTAAACAAGGTAGGTTTTCATCGGGTCGGGGATTCGGTTGTGGAGCGGAGCCGGACCAGCAGCACCAGCCCGGCCATCACCGCGGTCTGCAGGGCCGCGCGGAAAAGACCGGAACCGAGGCTGCTGCCGATCGCCTCGAATCCGAGGGTCATGGGACCGGCCACGTAGATCGCGCCGCGCAACAGGTCGGAGCGCGTCCGCCGATCGAAAAAACGTCCCTGCAAGCCATGCAGGAGCCAACCGAATCCGAAGGCGCCGAGCACCACCCCGGGCAGGTGGAAGTTCCAGTACAACTCTCCCACCAGCGCCGGCGGCACCCCGGCGACCCGTTGCCCGTAGACAGCGCGCCCCACCTCGGGCCCGGGAGGAATCACCGGCTTGTCCGGCCACAGGCTGCGCGGGATCGGCGCCAGGAGCCAGCGGGCGATGGTCCTGCCGTATTGAAAGGACAACTCCCCGGGCACCGCGTCGATGAGGTGGGCGGTCTTGGGCAACTCGAGCTGGTTGCGATTGATGACAGCGGCTTCGAAGACGCGGGTCAGGGTCGGGGCCGCGAGCGCATCGGGATCGGCGTTGGGATTCGACGGCCGCAGGGCGGTCATCACCCAGACCCCCACCAGGGCGACCACGACCGCGAGGGAGAGCACCGCATTCCGAACGCGCGGCCGAGCGTGGAGATGGATCATGGCGGCGGACAGCACCAGGTTCAGCGCCACCGTGGTCCGCAGACTGGCGTAGAAGGGCACCACGCAGGCTACGACCAGCAGGGCGCCGGCCAGCAACCCGAGCAGGACGCGGTTTCTCGCCGACGTTCCCGGCGCCAGCAGTGGCGCGATCACGAGGAGATGGCCGAAAATCGCCAGCGACGCGAGAAAACGCAGCCCGCCGTGGCTCTGGTAGCCGCTTCCCGCCAACTCGAGATCGGGAATCACGGTGCGCTTGGCGGACAGATCCCCGGAGGCGAGTCCACCGGTTCGCTGGACGTAGAGCACGGTGGCCGCGGTCGCCACGGCGAGCAGCACCAGCGCCAGGGCCACGAGGCGACCGGCATCGTAGCGGATCGGCGCCGGGTTTCGGTCCGGCGGCGAGACCGACAGCCAGCCCAGGGTCAGCATCGCCAACCCGAGCAACAACCAGCCCGCGGCGGGAAAGAAGAAGACCGGTTCCCGCCCGAGAAAGAAGAGCGTTTCCAGCCGGTCGGGACCGGGAAAGCCGAAGGTCAGGCAGGCGCCGCGCAGGGTCACGCCGAGGACCACGGTGAGGAGGGCGAAGGACCACATCGAGAACACCGGGTAGTCCCGATCGCGCGCCACCGGCAGCAGGACGATGGCCAGCGCCCACAACCCGGTGGCGAGGAAGATCGCGCGCGGCTGCACCAGCGTGACCGCCGAGGCCATCACCGCGCCAAGCGCCGCCAGGGCGAGGACGAGCGCGGCGAGCCGATTGGGTAGCCAGGGGCGGATGGCGTTCGACGGATTCACTTCGCTTCCTCGGGTGGCTCGGCTTCCGCCGCCAGGTTCCAGAACGGCGGCGCGGCTCCGATCATGCCGGCGAGGGCATCGACCTCCGGCCGCAGGATTGCCACCAGCTCCCGCCGGGTGGATTCCGACGGCGGCCCCGAACGGGGCGGCGGCTTCGGGAGCAGGCGCCCGCGAATCCGGTCGCGCCATTCCAACGACAGCCACGGACGGACGAACCGGCGATAGAGCGGGTTCTCCATGACCTTTCGCCAGAAGGGCGTGGCCACGGGACGGGTGTCGCCGGGATTGAAGACGGTATCGGTCCGGATCGCGGCGGAGTCGAAGTCCGGCAGGCCGAGCCAGGCCGTCAATTCCCGCAGGGTGCCGACCCGGTCCGCGATGTAGTCCTCGAAACGGATCACCCGCACCGACCCGATCCCGAAGCGTTCCACCCACGGCCGCAACCGGGTCGCGTAGCGGCTGGTCTCGACCAGCTCCGGGAAATCGCGCAGGCTGGCCGCGAGGTCGGTCGTCATGCCGCCGGGGTTCGCGGCTCCGTGCTGGGTGCTGACGAAATGATGATGGCTCCGCAACCGGGCGATCGGTTCGCGCACCAGGTAGACCAGCTTCGGCGCCGACCGATCGCCATAGAGCGCCGCGGCGGCGGCGAGGGCGCGCTCCTCCGGACCGGGCTTGGTGTAGTCGGGACAGACTTCTCCCCGGAGGACATCGGTGCCGCCGCCGGTTGAGGCCGCCGGGCCGAAAAGCCGGGCGCAGGCCGCGCCGGGATCGTCGGCGAGCAGGGCGTTGCTTTCCTTGTCCGGCAGGAAGACGCCGGGCTGGGAACGCAGGTCGTGATAGAGCGTGGTCGTGCCCGCCTTCATCGCACCGATGACCAGGAAATCCGGCAACGGAGCAGCGGCGGACGAAGAAGGCGGGGAAACCGGGGGCACGGGGAACAGCATAGGAAATCCGCCCCGGCTTGCAACGGCGCGAGCGCAGACGTAGGGTGGGCGGACAAATTCCCGAACTACTCGGACTTGAGAAAAAAGAGGGGAAAATCAGCGCCGCGAGCGGCGTTTTTGGAATGAACGAGGCTCATTTTCCGCTTGGCTGTGTTCCGCCTCGCTTTGTTGGGTTCACCCAACGCCGCTCGATGCGCCTACCCAATCGAAAAATGCGCGCGCGCCGAGCAGTCCGCGCATTTGTCCACTCACCCCAGCCTTTGCCACGATGAGCGACGGAACGTCCCCCGAAACCGATCCCGCCTCCGACGCCGGCGACCTTCCCGATCTCTGCCGGTTGGCGATGGCGCGCTTTCGCCTCATCGCGCTGACCGCGATCGCCTTCGTCGCCGTGGCCGTGATCGTGACCACGGTGCGGGGACCGCGCTACGAGGCGACCGCCTTTCTCGAGATCGATCACCTCGACGAGGTGCCGACCGTGGAGGAAAAGTTGCGCTTTCCCTCGCTCTACCTTCGCGTGGCCGGGAACGATGCCGAAGCCGCCCGGACCCTGCGCCAGCGCACCCGGGTGAAGGCCGCCCGCGGCAGCCGGCTGATCGCGGTCACGGTGACGCACGGCGACCCCGGGACGGCGGCCCGGGAAGCCGACGCGATCGCCGGCGCCTTTCTCCATCCCACGGAAAACGAAGGCCCCGCCGAAACCGCCATCGACCCGGACACCCTGCCCGATCCCGACGCCGCCGATTCGCCGGAATCGCTCGCCGAAGCCTGGCGCACCCAGTCCGCCGAGTTCGAGAAACTTTCCGCGCGCTACGAGAACGACGCCGAGCATCCCGCCGTCCAGGGAGCCGCCCAACGCCTCGAGAAACTGCGCGGTCGCCTCGCCGACCAGCTGGCGGAATGGCAGCGCCGACTCGGCCTCGAACCCTCGATCGATCCCTCCGCCGACCTCGGCGAGCAACTGCGGGCCCTCGTCGATCGGCTGGCGCAACTCCGCGCCGGCGCCGGGAATGCGGCTGGAGAGAAATCCGCGACACCGGCTCCCCGCGGCCTCCGCCTCGTCGAGCCCGCCACGGTGCCCCTCGCGCCCGCCGGTCCCCGCCCGGCCCTGGTCTGGTTGGCCGCGCTCGCGCTCGGCGCGTTCACCGGATTCCTCGCGGCCCTGGGTGGCTGCTGCGCGGGGAAGCGGGCGTGAGCAGCGGGACCGGTCGGCTGCACTTGGCTACCCTAAAAAGGACTTCACGCCCAGGTAGAGGCACAGGAAACCGAGCAGGCAATAGCTCACGGAAGGCAGGTAGTTCATCCGCCCAGGATGCTCGCGAAAGTAGCGATTCATCTCCGCCGCCAGCCGCCGGGCCAGCGATTCCGAATTCCGGTTCCGTGGCACCAGGTTGGCGATCCCGCCTGCGACTTTCAAATCCACGCGTCCGTCCTCGCCGCCGATCGTAACCAAGTTTTTCTTTTTCTCCTCCGACGGCAATTCCAGCGCTTCCGCCGCGTCGCGGAAGCCCTCAAGACTGTATTCGCGGGAGGCTCCGAAAACGACGATTCTTCGCCGGAGAAACCAGAAAAAGAACGGGGTGACGACAAATACGACGACCGCAAGCCACGACACCCCCAACGTCATTCCAAGCTTCTGGTGCAACTCGAGATTCAGGGGAATGATCACCGCCAATCCCACCAGGCAAAGCAGGCTGGCCGGAATCGCCAGCCAGCGAAAACCGAACAGCAGGGGACGACCCCGGAATGGCGCCAGGGCGATTCCGAAGGCAACGACCACCCCCACCAACATCACGAGGCGAAGCAGGATTCGGAGCACGAGTTCGGATTCCATGGGCAGTGTCGGAAACGCATTGTGCCGCCGCTTAGCTCTGGGGTAAAGACGGAAATGGCAGGAACCGATTCATCGATCGAACGCACGGTCACCCTATCGATCGCGGCCCTTGCCGAGTCCCTCTCCTTTCGCCATGCTCGCGGGATGCAGCCTTCCCTCGCCCGCCTTCTCGCCCCGGTTTTCCTGGCGACGATTTCCCTGTTTTCCGCGTCCGCCGATGCCGCCGACAACAACGCCGTCACGACGCCGCCGCGGATTCCGGGCTCGCCCGAGGACTCGGCGGAGAAGGCGTTGATCATGCGGGACAAGCCGGTCGCGAAGGAGGGCGAGGAAGCTCGTCAGGCCGGGGCGGAGAATCCCCTGCGCCTGTTGTTGCCGTCGTCGATTCCCGCCTTGGCCGGGCTGGAGACGAATGTCTACTTCGACAACGCCTTCCTCGCCCTGAACCCGGCGAACTACGCGGTCGATGTCACCTGCGCCCGCGGCGCCCAGCAGAACGAACGCTGGACCTGGACGCCATCGGCCGATCCCGACGCCAAGGATCTGGGCAACCATCCCTTCACCCTGGAGATCCGCGATGCCGCCAACCGGATCGTCGCCCGCGCCGAAACCGTGGTCCGCGTTCGCGACCGCGCCGTTTCCGAGGCCGAGAAGTCCCCGGCGTCCCTGCTGATCATCGGCGACAGCCTCACCAACGCGTCGGTCTACTCCGGGCGGGTCCTCGAACTCGCGACCGGGGACGGCTTTCCCCTGAAACTGGTCGGAACCCGCGGTCCCGGCGCCGAGGCCCAGCCGGGAGGGGGCGACGGGTCCGGGAATCGTCACGAGGGATACGGCGGCTGGACGGCGGAACGTTTCGCCACCAAGTACAACGCCGGCATCGCCCGCGGCGGTCCCTACAAGGAATGCGGGAGCCCGTTTCTCTACCGGAACGATCCGGGGGACGAGACGGAGGAACCACGGCTCGATTTCGCCCGCTACTGCGAGGAGTTCAACGGCGGCACGGCCCCCGACTTCGTGACCATTTTACTCGGGTGCAACGACACCTTCAGCGCCACCGACGAGACCATCGAGGAACGGATCGACACCATGTTCGCCCACTACGAGACGCTCGTGAAGATGATCCACGACCTCGATCCCGGGACCCGCATCGGCGCCGTCCTGCCCCTGCCGCCGGCCGCCACCCAGGACGCCTTCGGCGCCAACTACGGCAGCGGCCAGACGCGCTGGCAATACCGGCGCAACCAGCACCGGGTGATCGAGCGAATGCGGGAGACCTTCGGGGGACGCGAGGGAGAGAACCTGTTCCTCGTTCCCGCCTGGCTCAACGTCGATCCCGTGCACGGCTTTCCCTCGAGGACGGAGAAGGCGAACGCCCGCACCGAGGTGGAGATCGAACGCCAGTCCAACGGCGTGCATCCCAGCGCCGAGGGTTACCGCCAGCTCGGCGACGCGCTCTACGCGTGGATGCGATCGTTCGAGGAAGCCGCTGAAGCGGAGGCGCGGGATTGAATCGCGGCCGTCGAAGGCGAGGCGGCGGGTGTTGCCGGGACAAGGCTCGCGCCAGGGAGAAGCGGTAGCTCGAGTCGCGAAGATTCACTTTCTTGTCATCCCGAGCGAGCCCGCGAGCCGAGGGATCTCCCGCCAGCGGGAAACGAGTGCCCAACATCCCGACACATGACCGGCTCCCGTCACGCCCGCACCAGCGCGAGCGCCAAGGGAGGCGATGCGACCGGCGGCGAAAGCGGTGCGCCGGCCAGCACGCATACCGCAAGAGTGGGATCCCTCGGCTGCGCTCGGGATGACATGAGGAGAAAGTGGGATGGGAAGAGGGAGGGGTTTGAAGAAGAGCGGCTCCCTTGCGACCATTCACCGTCTTGGCGACGGCGGCTATGTTTGAAACCCCGCGCTCTCTTTGCTTGTCATCCCGAGCCATGCCGAGGGATCTCCCTCTGCCCAACGATCTCCGCGAACCAGAGACCCCACGGTCCCAGCCGCACCGTCTCCTGTGGCGCGAGCCTTCCTTCCCCTCCCCTCTCTCACTCCACCAAGTCATCGGCCAGCGCGGCGCTGCCGATGATGCCGGCGGTGTTGCCGAAGGTGGCGGGCACGATGTGGAGGGCGGTGAAGAATTCCTCGCTCAACATCGAGCGGATCCGTGCCTTCAACGGATCGAAGAGGATGTCGCCGGCGTGGGCCACGCCGCCGCCGATGACGATGGCGTCGGGATTCAGCAGGTAGACGATGCTGGTCAGGGCGGTACCGAGGTAGTCGGCGACCACGTGCCAGACCTGGTGGGCGATCTCGTCGCCGGAGTAGGCGGCCTCGGCCAGCGCCTGGGGCGAACAGTTGTCCTCGGTGACCTCCCGGCCGGCCTCGGTGAAGCGGGTCACGCCGATCTGGGTGATCTGCTGGTTGCCGACGTAGCGCTCCAGCGCGCCCCAGTTGCCGTAGGGGCCATCGACGCCGTCGTAGTCGATGCTCATCTGCCCGATCTCCCCGGCGGCATACTGGCTGCCGCGGAAGAGGTCGCCGTTGAGGATGAGTCCCCCGCCGACACCGGTGCCGAGCGTGACCACGACCACGTTGCGGAAACCCCGGGCGGCGCCGCACTTGAACTCCGCGTAGGCGGCGCAATTGGCGTCGTTTTCCAGCACCGTGGGCAGGCCGACCTTTTCGGAAATCATGTCGCGCAGCGGCACGTTGGACCAGCCGGGAACGTTGGTGAGGTTGTAGGTCATGCCGCGCTCGAAATCGACCGCGCCCGGCACCCCGATGCCCACCGCCCCGATGCCGGGATGCTCCTTCTTCATGCCCTCGATGGTCTCCACGATGGCGTCGAGCAGGTCGTCGGGCCCGTCGTAGCGCTGGGTGGGAATGCGGGCGATCTCTCCGAGAATCTCCGCGCCACGAACAACGCCGACCTTGACCGAAGTGCCGCCGAAATCGACGCCGATGGTGAGGGGAGGAGATGAAGTGGCCTGCGCTTCGGGAGCGGTGGTGGAGTCGGGCGTGGATTCTGTCATGCGGGAAAGTCGTTGAGGGTGCCGATGGCGGCCAGGCCGCGGAGCGTCAGGAAAGGATCGACCGCGTCGATCTCTGGCAGGCCGGCGGCAATCAAGTCAGCATAGCCCCCGGTGGCAATGATTTTCGGCGACGAATTTTCCGGGAGCCCCAGCTCGTCGCGAACCCGGTCGAGAATTTCCCGGACGAGCCCGCGGTAGCCGTGGACGGCGCCGGAGAGCATGGCGTCGATGGTCGATTTCCCGATCGCGGCGGGCGGTTCGCGAAGGTCGATCCGCGGCAGCAGGGCGGTGCGTTGATGGAGGTAGTCGCGCATGACATCGAGCCCCGGGGCGATGACTCCGCCGATGTAGGCGGGTCCGTCTTCTCCCGAGGCCGCCACG
>JAUIGT010000658.1 GCA_030432615.1 Verrucomicrobiia bacterium | reverse complement strand
CCCGGGCCGGCGCGATTCGGCGCGGTGAACTGGGATGCGGAAACCAACGAGGTCACTCCGGTCAACGATCCGAAGACGCCGTTGAATCCTCTTTCGCAGATCGAAAAGGAAATCGAAGCCGCACTGGGGAGAAACCGGTGAAGACCCTTTCCGATCTTCGCAAGGCCATCGAAGAGCATTTCCCGGCGGCCTTGCGACTGCTGCGCGAACTCGTCGATATCGGCAGTTGGTCGCTCGATCCGGAAGGCGTGAATCGCGTCGGTGACGTGTTGGCCGATCGCTTCGCGGATTTGGGTTTCGCGGCGGAACGCGTTCAGGCGGCTGACCCGCGTTGCGGGCAACACCTCTTTCTCCGCAAGCCGGGCACCGGCCACGTCGCGCTGCTGCTGGTCGGTCATCTCGACACCGTTTATTCCGACGACGAATTGGAGCGTCACGACTTTCGCTGGCGAGAAGATGGCGACCGGATTTTCGGCCCTGGCACGGTCGACATCAAGGGGGGCAATGCGATGATCTGGCTGGTGTTGACGGCGCTGCGGAAAACCGATCCGGATTTTTTCGAGGCGGTGCACTGGCAGGTTCACTTCAACGCCGCCGAGGAGTTGCTGGGAGCCGATTTTGCCGAGGCCTCGCGGAAACGGCTCCCTGCCGCCACCCGCGCCGCGCTCGTTTTCGAATTCGGACCTTGCGCCGGACGGGAGTGGAAGATCCTGACGGGGCGCAAGGGCCGTGCTCGATTGCGGGTTCGCGTCGAGGGAAGATCCGCGCACGCCGGACATCCCGAGCTGGGCGCCAGCGCGGTTCGACAAATCGCCGAACTCGTCCCGAAGATCGAGGCACTGACCGACCCGGCGCGAGGCCTGACCGCGAACGTGGGCATCATTCGCGGCGGCGAGGCCACCAACGTCGTCCCGCACCACGCCGAAGCCGAGCTCGAGATTCGCGCCCGCGACAACGCGGACCTGGACGGCGCGGTGGCGAAGATCCTGGCGCTGGGGGGCAGGGGAACCGTGTCCACATCGGCCGGCGATTTCACCTGCCGCGTGCATGTCGAGTTGATCGACCGGATCGACGCGTGGAATTCCGCCAATTCCGCCAGCCAGCCGCTGCTGGAGGCGTGGCGAAAGGCAGGGCAACTGCTGGGACTCCAGATCGACGGCTACGAACGCGGTGGCCTGAGCGACGGGAATTACCTCGCCGCCGCTGGGATTCCGACCCTCGACGGCCTCGGCCCGGATGGAGGGAATCTGCATTCCTCGCAGCGCGATGATGAAGCGGGTCACGAACCGGAATTCGTGCGCATCGACACCTTCGCGGAGAAGGCGCTGCTGAACGCGTTGGCCATGCGTTCGCTGGGCTGAGCGATTCGCCGCAATCCACTCCCGATTCCGCGTTCGCCACCGGCGCCGGTGACCAGCGCGACTTTGTCTTGGAGTGGGGACCTGGTTTACGTGCAGCGTAAAGCAGCTTCCGAAAATGGCTACAAAGATTTCGTGCGCTCGGCATTCGGACGGGGCAGAGTTGAGCATGTTCAGACGAATTCTCACGGTTGCCAGCCTCCTGACCATGGGCCATCAGGTGAGCGCGGAGGACATCACCGTCGTCGCCGCGGGGAGATCGGACCACGTCATCGCCTGCGCGGAATCCGTCGACCAAGCGCGGGTCACCAAGGCGGCGGAGGCCTTGCAGTTCTACCTCCGCGAAGCGACGGGCGTGGAGTTGCCGATCGTGGCCGAGTCGGAGGTGCCGGAAGGAACGCCCGCGATCTACCTCGGCTGGTCCGAGGCGGCCCGACGGGCGGGAATCGCGGTGGAGGAATTCGCGGACTGGAGCTACCACAACCGGGTCGTCGGGCGGAATATCTTCCTGGTCGGGGAAGACCGTGAGGCAGCCATTGCCGATGGACCGAGGCCGCGCACCACCGGCGTCTACGGTTCCTTCAAGGCGGTGACCGCCTTTCTCGAAAGCCAGGTCGGGGTGCGTTTCCTCATGCCGGGTCGGTTCGGCACGCACGTCCCGAAAACGGATCGTCTCGTGGTCGATGGCGCGCTCGACGAGCGCTGGTCGCCGATCTTCCGCTACCTCGTCGGGCGCATGTCGAGCTACGCGATCCGTGCGGGCGACGACCTGGAGGCGATGGCCTTCGGCTTCGCCAATCACATGTTCGGCGAGTCCGAGTTTCTCTACGATTACGGCGGGCATTCCTACATCCACGCGGTTCCGGAAAAGGAATTCTGGCCGGCTCACCCCGAGTATTTCGCCGAGGCCGACGGGATTCGCAGCCCGAAGAACAACCATCTCTGCATCTCGAATCCCGAGGTCCAGGACCTGATGCTCGCGGAGATGGAGCGGCAGCTCGATCGCGGTTTTGCGTGGGTGGAACTCGAGCAGACCGACGGCTACGTGCCCTGCGAGTGCGAGGACTGCCGGGCCCTCCATCCCGATCCGGGCGAGCGTGTCTGGCAGGTTCACCGGAGGCTCGCGGAACGTCTCGAGAAAAGCCGGCCCGGGAAGACGGTGATGATGACCTCCTACCAGCCGACCCGGCTGCCTCCGAAGTCCTTCGATTCCTTCCCCGGCAACGTAGCCATCCGCCTGACACGGTATCGTCCGGAAGACTTCGCCATGTGGGAAAGGTGGGGAGCCAAGGAGATTCCCAAGTCGCTCTACGCCACCGAATGGCTCACGGTGCATCCGCAGGTATCGCCCTGGGTCGCGGTCCACATGGTACGGCTGTTCGAGGGAAACCGGATCCAGGGGATGTATCTCTGCGGCGGGATCATCGAGAACAGCGCCGGGAACTGGTATCCCTGGGGACTCGGCGGTCCGGGCTACTACGCCTTTTTCCGGGCCCTGCACGATCCGCAGGTTGATCCGGTGGCGCTGCGGGCGGAATACGTCAACGCTGCCTTCGGCGGGGCCGCGCCCGCGATGCAGAATTTCTTCGCCGCGCTGGACGAGCGGATGGATCACTTCTGGTGGCTCTACCGGGCCGACCCCGAGAACAGCCCGGCCTCGACCCTGACCGATCGGCGCGGCGGCTTCTGCCGGTTTTTCTATCCGCCGGAAATGCTGGAGGAACTCGACCGCAGCCTGGAGCGGGCCGTGGCGGCGGCAGGAGACGACGAGGCGGT
>JAUIGT010000067.1 GCA_030432615.1 Verrucomicrobiia bacterium | reverse complement strand
TCGAACTCGACACCGTCCGAACCAACTCCGCCGATGGATTCAACGGCATCATAGAGCAGGCTGGCAACGGATCGAATGAAGCGGTGCCGGGCATCTGACCCGACCCCCTCCCACTTGAGCAGCAGAACTGGACCGACCGACCGCGCCAAACCCTCTGCCGGCTTTTCGGCAGAAAGCGAAGATCTGGTTTCGGCTAGTGGCACAGTTAGTGGGTTATGGGTAATGTGTTAGGATTCGGAATCCGGAAAATCGAACTCTCTCTGCTGGAAGTCCGCGTCAGACCCGCCGACGATTTCAAGGTGCGTCACCTTCATGAGCCGAGCCTGGCCTTGAGCGTTGCGCTCAACCCTCCCCGTGACCTTCAATGTCCGGTTCAGCCATTTTGAGGCGATGGGATCCGCGACGCCTGGTCCGTAGATGCAGCGAAGGTCGGTGAAGGATCCCTCCTCGATTCCCCGAATCTCGAAGCGTCTCTGATCGAGGTCCGTCTCCCGAACGGTTCCCTTCAGTGTGATGACCTCGTGCCCGCGAACGGGAGTTTGCAGAACATGCCGAACTGTTTTGCGGCTGGTTTTGGTCAACGGCTTCACGTCACTGATCTTCATATCGCCCCCAGCGATCGCGACGCCTTCGATGTCCTTGTTCCAGCCGGACGGTGCAAACTCCTTCACCGCGATCAGTGCCGAGTCCCGCAGCTTTGGATCCTGGAGAGATTCCGTGATGCTGGTTTCAAATTCCTCCTCGTCTTCGAACTCCGTGAGGGAAACGCTCACCGTGCGGATGGCATTGACCGCCCGCTCAAGCGCCTGGTAGAGCGGATCCTCCGGACCAAAGAGTCCCGCGTCGGGATCGGGGAGCGTGAACCCGAATCGGATCGAGTCATTGTAGACGAGTGAGCCCAGCCCCAACTCCATGTTGCTGGGAATTCGGATGGGCTTGTTCTCGTTCTGCGGATCGACGACGCCCGCCACGGCCTTGGTGACCTTGTTCACATTGGCCTTCACCTTGCCGAACATGCCGGAAACGATCGAAATCCTCGGGTGCGGCACCTTTGTCCCCGGCCCTCGCATCTCGACCGTGAGGTCGGCCTCGTCCATCAGCTTCGCGAGCGGCAACTCGTGCTCGTAGAGACTGCGCAGCCAGTCGTACTGCTGGCGGGTGATGTTGTTGAACATCTCCTCGTCGCCGGCGGCCTGTTCCTTCACCCATACGTACGCGGCCGCGATCTGCTCATGCAATTCGCGCGCCTTCTCGTCGACGAGGCGCTGCCAGATTTCGGTATGGGTAGGGCCGTCACTCATAACACGAGACGAACAATTCCTTTCCGCAGGCGCTCCGGATCACCGCCGAACCGCCACCCGTCATCAGATTTCACCCGCTGGAACCAGCTCCGGTAGTCCCTCGAGAAAAGGCCGGGAACCACGACATGGATCAACACCTTGAAGTCGTCGAGAAACTCCTGACGAACTTGCTCGCTCATGATCATCTTGAGCGTGTCTTGATGATCCCCCTCGAAGTCTCGCGCCTCGACGATCACATCGATGTCGCAGCAGGATTCCCAATCAGTGATGAAGCTGCCGTCGAGGTAGAGAGTGACCGGAACGGGAACGGTTTCCTTGAGCCGGTCGAGGAACCCCAAGAACCGCTTCCACAGATCGTCGCGGGCGTCAGAGAGCACGAACATCTCGCGAACCTGCTCCTGGGTCAGGTCATGGATGCCTGCGGGCAAGACGCCGCCTTCGATGAGGGTAGGTAGCGCCATGCGTCAGTTCGATTCCTTTGATCGTGATCTATCGCGCAGCTTTGCGTCGGCCTCCTGCTGCTCTCGGAGGCTTTCTTCGAGGTCAACGGTCGAGGGATCGGCGAGGGCGGTCAGGTAGCGCTCGAACTCGGTGATGTCGCAAACCCTCAACCCTTCGACCCCCGCCGCCTCCAGTTGGCGGAATCGTTCCTTCTCCGCGTCGGCGAGATCCTGCGGGTAAACAAGGGCGATTCGAACGCCTGGGTCGGTGATGGCCGCCTTTTGGAGAGAACTGAGCAGCTGATACTCCATCTCGCGCTGCCGCGGGAACCGGGACTTCGCCTCGATCAGAAGGTTGAGCGCGGAGACGCGGAAATCGAAGGCCTCATCGCCTGGAAGGGTCTCGCCGCCGTGGGGACGGATGAGGTCGAGGATTCGGTGTTCGAGATCGAGATAGACTCGGCGGGAATCACCGAGGGAACGATCCCGTTCGATCAAGGCGATGACGTAGGCCGAGAAGTTCCCTCCGTAGAGGTTGGTCGCGCGATTCATCGCGTACTCGAACAGAGCCAAATCGGTGAAATTCACTGACTTGACGCGGCGGTCGGCTTTGTCCTTGTCGGACCCATCGTCCGGTCCCTCGGGTTTCATACACCGAGGCTAGGGTGTGACTTGTAGGACGACAAGCTAATAGTTCCTATTTGGAATCATCATCAGGGTGCGAAAAATCCTTGCCTGGGATTGTGTATGACATTATACACCCTGTAAGACACTCGCAGTTCCAACTCGATCCGCACATGAAATCCGCCACCCACGATCAGAAGACCGACGCTGACCCGGAGAAGGGGAAACCCGCCACTTTCTGGATTTTACCCGCCAACCGAAAAGGGCTCAAGTCCCTGAGCGAGCAGACGGGAACCTCGGTTTCCTACCTGATCAATCGCGCCATCAGCCGCTACCTGGAGGATCCGCAGTCTCTCTTTTTGCCGCAATGTCATACAAATCATACATCAAAGGAAGGATGAAATCTGAACCCGAATCCAACTCCCCGTTGAACGACGACGAGCGCGCCCGCCAGCTCGCCGACATCGCCGCGACCGGCGACCAGGACAACGCCGAGGTCGCCGCCGCCGACCTGGCCCGCGAGTTCCCCGATCCCTCCGACTGACCGATTTCCCGATCCCCGGCCACGGCAGGCCGGACGGGAAATCGGGCTCAACCAACTCCGGCCTCCACCAACTCGAAATCATCAGAACTGACATCGAAATGAAACTGAAAGCCAACCCTAGCACCAACTTCGAACCGCACCCGGAAGCCGACTGCATCGGGGTCTGCGTGGACGTGACGCCGCTCAAGCGCGTCGAGTCCGCCTACGGCCCCCGCGACGTCTTCAAGTGCGTCTTCGAAACCGACCAGCTCCGCGAGGATGGAAGCCACTTCCTCGTGTGGAGCCGCAGCTTCACGCCAAGCCTCCACGAGAAAGCCGCCTTCCGCGCCTTCATCAAGCAGTGGTTCGGGCGTGACCTCAACGCCAAGGAGCTCGCCGAGTTCGACACCGAGAGCCTGATCGGCCGCACGGCCAAGCTCTCGATCGTCCACAACGAGCACAACGGCAACACCTACGCCAACATCGGCCTGATCCGGCCGGACCGCTCGCCCGAGCCGCTCAAGCCCTCGGGCAAGTATGTCCGAGTCCAGGACCGCGACCAGCAGCGTGACGAGACCTTCCACCCTGCCGAAGGCGGCGGTGACGACGACGGGGCCGACTGGCGCCGGGTCAAGGTCCACGTCGGCCGCCACCAGGGCCTCGACCTGGGTGACCTCGACGAGGACTCCGTGCGGGCGCTGGTCGATCGCTGGCTGCCCGACGCCATGGCCAACCCGAAGCCGCTGAAGGCAGACCGCGAGCTGATCGCCGGTCTCCGCGCTGCGGCGGACGTGCTCGGCATCGAAGTCGACGAGGACAACAACGAGCCCTTCTAAGCCGATGATCCTTGTCCAACGCGAATCCGCGTCGCACTGGTACTTCCCGGACGGCACGCCCATCCACGAGGTGGAACGTGCCGACGGGAAGGGCACCCGCCCGACCAACCTGCGCGACGCCCGCAAGCTCGGCCTCTACCCGAGCGTCACCAACGTCCTCGCCGTGCTCGCCAAGCCCGGCCTCGACGCCTGGAAACAGGAGCAGGCGATCCTCGCCGCTCTCACGTTGCCCCGCCGCCGGGAGGAGTCGCTCGACGACTTCGCCCGGCGGGTGGTGACCGACATGACCCGCCAGGTGCGCGACGCCGCCGATCTCGGCAGCGCCATCCACGCCGCCATCGAGAACTACGCCCAGAGCGGCGCGATGCCGGAGAACCCGGACGTGCTGCGCCTGTTCGAGCCGGCGCGCGAGTGGTTCGACGCCGACGTGGAAACCGTGCACGCGGTCGAGGCCGCGGTGTCCCACCCCGAGTGGGGCTACGCGGGCCGGGTCGATCTCGTCGCCACCCTGCGCTCGACCGGCCGCCCGGTGGTGATCGACTTCAAAACCCAGAAGACCCGCACCGCCAAGGATGGCTCGTTCCGCCCCGCCTACTACGAAACCTGGCCGCTCCAGCTCGAAGCCTACCGGCAGGCGCTGGTGGCGCGGTCGCCCGAGTTCGCCGAGGCCGAGACCGCCAGCGTGGTGATCGGCTCCACCGAGCCGGTGCCGGTGGGCGTGAAGGTCTGGGATCCGCTGGAAGCCCCGGCGCGGTTCCGCGCCTTCCTCGCCGCCCGCCAGCTCTGGGTGTGGACCAAGGGCTACTGCCCGGTCACCGCGGATCGCCCCGACGACGACCCGCCCGCCGCTCCCGTCCCGGCGGCGGCCTGACCTCCCCTGACCCTAACCGACTTCCGAGATGCCCGAGACGACCGTGCCTTCCACTTCCACCCTCACCCCTGAAGCCCGCTTCCACGCCCTTGCCGACACCGGCCAGAACGTGTTCCTGACCGGTCCGGCGGGCACGGGAAAGACCTACCAGCAGCGGGACTGGCTGAATCGTAATCCCCGCGCTGCCGTGACCGCTTCCACCGGCGTAGCCGCGCTCAACGCGGGCGGGGCCACCGTCCACCGCTGGAGCGGGATGCTGATCGGGCCGAAGCGCGGCCAGGACTTCGCCCACTATTATAGAGAGCTGGCCCGCGATCACCGGCGCGGCATCCGCGCAGCCTTCAACCGCGTGCGGCAGGCCCGCCAGCTCGTGATCGATGAGATCTCGATGCTGCCAGCCCGCCTGCTTGATTACCTCGACTACCACTGCCGCGCCATCCGCCGCGATGACCGCCCGTTCGGGGGCATCCAGGTGATCTCCACCGGGGACTTCCTCCAGCTGCCCCCGGTGCGGATCAACCCGCGCTTCGAATACGACTGGGCCTTCGACTCCAAGGCCTGGCAGAACGCCGGGTTCCAGACCGTGGAGCTGACCACGATCCGCCGGCAGGACGAGCGCGAGTTCTCCGACGCGCTGAGCCAGTTCCGCCTGGGACGGATCGACCGCGAAGTGGCCGGCATCCTCCGCCCCCGCGTGGCCGTCTTTCCCGACCGCGACCTGACCCGCCTGCTCACCCACAACGTCCAGGTCGACAAGTGGAACGACTACTGCCTCGGCGACCTGCCCGGCGACGAATGGGTTCACGAGGCGCAGACCCACGGCCCGCAGTCCCAGGTCGAGTTCCTGAAGAAGAACCTGCTCACCCCCGCCACGCTCCGGCTCAAGGTGGGGGCGCGGGTGATGTTCACGGTGAACCGTCCGGACGACGGCTTCGTGAACGGCCAGACCGGCGTGGTCACCCGCCTCAATTCCTGGGAAGTCGGCGTCGAGACCGACCACGGCCACGTCACCGTCGAGCCCTACGCCTGGTCCTACGACCCGAACGACGAGACCAGCGCCAGCTTCGAGCAATTCCCGCTGCGGCTGGCCTACGCGATGACCATCCACAAGTCGCAGGGCCTCACCCTCGACTCGGCCTTCATTGACATCCGCGCCGCCCGTGAACCCGGCCAAGGATACGTGGCGCTCTCCCGCGTCCGCTCCCTTGGCGGGCTCCACCTCAAGGACTGGCCCAAGGGCGTCTTCGTCTCCCAGCGCGCCATCGACTTCCACGCCAACACCGCCCGCACCGCCGCCGCATGAGTTCGCCCGCCGCCATCCCCGAGGCCATCAACGGCTTCAACCGTCTCCAGGCGGCGCAGTTCTATGCCGGCGAACTCGGCTGGGCGGTGCATCCGCTGCTGCCGCCGGATCGGGGCGATCATCACGAGCGCGGCAAGAAGCCGCTGCTCAAGGGCTGGCGCAACCATACCGCCGCCGAGATCAGCCCGGACTTCCTCACCAAGCATTTCGCCAACGGCTCGACCCACAACATCGGCTGCGTGGTGCGCGCGCCCTTCGTCCACATCGACCTCGACTCGAAGCCGGATGCCGGCGAGTCGGTGCACCAGTGGCTCGTATCGCAGCCCGACCTCGCCGCCGTCCCCCGTGAGCGCACCGGCGGCGGGGCCCACCTGGTCTTCATCTGCCGCGACGTTCCCGAGGCGGTGCTCAAGTCGAAGAAGGCGCCGACCGCGAAGGTCAACGAGGCGGTCACCGCCGAACTCTACCTCGACGGGCTGAACATCGTCCTGTCGCCCTCGGTCCACAAAAGCGGCCACACCTACGCCTGGGAGGTGACCGGCGAGATCCCGGAGGTGAAGTGGGACGACCTGAGCCGCTGGTTCGGCTTCACCGCGCCCGAGCCGAAGAAGCGGGGCCGCCCGCCCAAGGAAAAACCCTGGTGGTCGAAGTGGCAGGAAGACCTGCGCACGCTCGACCTGACTGCGGTTCTGAAGGATCTCGGCCTGCTCGGCGAATGCCTCGACCCCGACGTCCAGAAGTGGTCGGTGCGGTGCCCTTGGGAATCGGAGCATACCGGCGGCGCGGCGGATGCCCCCGGCTCCGACACCGTGATCTTCAATCAGCCGGAAACCATGCCGGCCTTCCGCTGTCTCCACTCCCACTGCGACGGGCGCACGGCCAAGGATCTGATCGAATGGATCGAGGAGCAGCGCCCCGGCTTCGTCGCCGAGAACTGTTCCGACCTCCGTGTCTGGGCACCCGGCGGCAAGACACCCGAGGGCCGTCCCAAAATCGTGCTGCCCACGACCGGTCGCGCCGCCAGCGAGTTCGCCACCGAACTGGGCGGAGCCATCGCGCCCGCGCTCGACCTGTTCCGCTTCTCCCGCAACGTCGTGGAGATCGCCACCGTGCCGGCGGCGGATGCTTCCGGCGCGATCCCCGGCCACATGCTCTCGGTGCTCAAGCCCGCCGATCTGGTCACCGCCGTCGAGCGCACCGTCGAGACCGGCGTGCTCCGACAGGACGAGGCCGGGGACACGGTGTTCCTGCCCAAGAGCATGACCGAGCAGGACGCCCGGATCACCCTGGCGAGCGGCCACTACACTTCCCACCTGCCGCGCATCTCACGGGTGCTCGACGTGCCGGTGCCGATGCTGGGCGACGACGAGAAACTGATTTTCCCGGGCGCTGGCTACGACGCACGCTTCGGCACCTGGCTCAATCCCCACGCGCCCGAACTGCGGACGATGGGATTCGAGGAGGCGCTGCGCTGGCTGTTTGGCGAACTCTTCACCACGCCGGATCGCGGCGGGTTCTGGTGGCACGACGAGCAGTCCCGAGTCCACGCGCTGGCGCGTCTCATCACGCCCTTCTGCCGCGGCTTGATGGGCTGGAAACGCTCACCCCTCTGGATCTTCGACGGCAACCGCGAGGGCTGCGGCAAGGACACCTGCGCCGACGTCACCCACGTCCTCTACACCGGCCGGTCGATCATCTGCGCCCCGCTCTCGAAGGACTGCGACGAGGAGATGCGCAAACGCATCACCTCGGCACTCCTGTCCGGCGCGCGGTTCTTCCACCTGGCCAACATGAAGGGCCACATCCGCTACGCCTCCCTCGAGGCGGCGACCGACAACTCGGGCGTGTGGGAAGACCGGCGGCTCGGCGTGAGCGAAACCCTCGTTTTGCCGAACGAGACCGAGTTCAGCTTCTCGGCCAACAACGCCACCTGGGAACCGGACATCGAGCGCCGCTGCCGCCGCATCCGCCTGCGGTTCACGCCCGAGGACATCAACGGCCATCGCTACCGCTATCCCAATCTGCTGACTTGGGTGCGCGAACACCGGGCGGATCTGCTCTCCGCCATCGCCGCGTTGGTGTCGCACTGGATTCGCCAGGGACGACCCGAGGGGCCGACGCCGTTCACCTCGTTCCCCGAGTGGGGCCGGGTGGTCGGCGGCATCCTCACCGCCTGCGGCCTGCCCGATCCCTGCCTGCCGCACGAGGAATCTCAAAGCTCCGGCGATCAGGACACCCGCGCGATGCGGGAGTTCTTCGAGGTGGCGCACCGGAACTTCGGTGACGCCTGGATTCTGAAGAACAAGCTCTACGAATTCGCTCAGGAGAGTGAGGAGGTTCAAGACCTGTTCGAGTGGATCGACTTCGCCACGCGGCGCGGTCTGACAATCTTCGGCAAGCTCCTCTCCAGGTTCGACGGCCGCGAGCTGGGCGGGATCGTCTTCGGCGTCGAACGCACTTCGAAGAACTACTGCAAATACAGGTTCTCGCGTCCGGATGACGGTCTCATTCCCACAAGTCCCACACCTCCCACTGATCCGGTCGGCGAAGCTCCCGATCGCTCCAAATCGTGTGGGACGTGGGACGAAAAGGGACATTCTTCCCACGCACGCATAGAACCGGAAAAATCCTCACAGAATTCCGAAAACAAAAAGGGATTAAAGGGGGATCTATATAAAGAAGGTGAGAATGTCCCGAAACGTCCCACGTCCCACAGCGGGATCTTCTGCACCGCCCGTGCCGACCTGGATCGGATTTCCGAGGATCTGACCGGCGCGGACCGCATCGCGCTCGACCTCGAAACCTACGGTGTGCGCAAGGGCGACGCGCTGGATCCCTGGCGTGGTGACATCCGGCTGCTCACCCTCTGCCGCCACGGCGGCACGGTCTGGATGGTCGACCTCATGGCCATCGGCTACGACCTCGGTCCACTGGCGTCGGTCCTCGAGGCGGCGACGATCCTCGCGCACAACGCAAAGTTCGACCTGCTCTGGCTGCGAGCGAAGTGCGACCTGCGCCTGCCGAAGGTCTGCTGCACGCTCACCGCCTCCCGCCTGGTCACCGCCGGCACGAAACCGGGCAACAACCTCGACGCCTGCCTGGAGCGCTACCTCAACGTCCCGCCCGGCAACGAACAGAGCCGGTCCGACTGGGGCTCGATGCTCCTGACCGAAGACCAGGTCGCCTATGCGGCGCGGGATGTTACCCACCTCCACAACCTCGCCGGCGTGCTGGAGAGGGAGATCGAAATGTCCGGTTTGGAGGACGTGTGGGCGCTGGAGAGCGCACTGTTGCCGCGGGTGGTGGAGATGGAAGCCGCGGGGATCCATGTGGACGTGGAGAGGCTGAAGAAGATCGCGGCCAAGGCCAATGCCGTCGCCGCAAAAGCCTCCGTCGATCTACGCGAAGCCCTGGGGAATCCCGGACTCAACCCGGCCAGCCCCCAGCAGCTGCTCGCCGCGCTGCGGGCCGAGGGCATCCCGCTCGATTCCACCGCCGAAGAAACTCTCAAGTCGGCCGACGACGGCAGGATCATCCCGCTGATCCTCGCCTACCGAGAGGCGAGCAAGCGGGCGCAGCAGGCCGAGGCGCTGATCGGCCACGTCCGCGACGACGGGCGGATCCACGCCCGCTTCGAGCCGACCGGCACCGCGACCGGGCGCTTCTCCTCGAAAGACCCCAACCTCCAGAACATCGGGCGCGGCGAGTTGCGCGAGGCCTTCACCCCACCGCCCGGCCACCGCTTCATCGTCGCCGACTACTCCCAGGTCGAACTTCGCGCCGCCGCTGCCATCGCGGGCGAGAAGAAGATGATCGATGCCTACCGCGACGGCGCGGACCTGCACCGGCTCACCGCCTCCACCGTGCTCGGCAAGCCCGAGGACGAAGTGACCAAGTCCGACCGGCAGACGGCGAAGAGCTGCAACTTCGGCCTCATCTACGGCCAGAGCGCGCCCGGTCTCGTCCGCTACGCGGCCTCGTCCTACGGCGTCACCTTGGAGGTCGAGGAAGCCCGCGAAATTCGCACCGCTTTCTTCCGCACCTACGCGAAGCTGCGCCAGTGGCACGGCCTCAGCCACCAGCAGGCCGAGCAGGGCGTGACCGAAGTCCGGACGCGTCTCGGCCGCCGGCGGCTCATTCCGAATACCGCCACCGAATGGGAGCGGTTCACCGCCCTGGTGAACTCGCCGGTTCAGGGAGCCTGCGCGGACGGCATGAAGCAGGCCATCGTCCTGCTCGCCGAACGCCTGCCCGAGGGATCGCGGATCCTCTCCACCGTGCACGACGAGGTGATCGTCGAGACGCCGGAGGCCGACGCCGAATCGGTGCGCGAGCTGGTAGCCGAAACGATGCGGGAAGCGATGGCCTCGCTCTTCCCGGAAGTGCCCATCGAGGTCGAGGCCGGAACCTGCACGCACTGGGGCGAGAAAGGATGATGAGCGCCCCGGCCGACAGCGCCCTCGACCAGGCTTACGAGGTCAGGCAGCGGTCCCGCGACGAGGACTACCGCCAGGCCTACGCCGACTGGATCGAGTCGCTGCCGCCCGAGGAACGGCGGCGGGTGGAGGAGCTCGGCCTCGACCGCCCCTCCGTCCCCGGAGCCGGGACCGGAGCCCCGAGCGGCGACATGGCCGACTCTCCCCGCGCCTCCTGCGATGCGCCGGACCCACCCGGCTTCGACGAGCCGGAGCTGATCGAGCCGGACGCCGAGCGCCTCCACGACCTGCTCCGCCGGCTGGTCGGAGAACTGATCGGCCAGGACAACGCCCGCCTCTCCCTCGAATGCCTCGCACTGGTCACCGGCCTCGCCTACTGCGGCGACTCGATGACCGACATCGCCAAGCGCCACGGCGTGACCCGGGCCGCGGTGAGCAAACGCTGCGTGGAGTTGACGCGCGCCCTGAATTTGAAACCCAGCCGCGCGATGCGCTCGCTCAAGGCCCGCCAGAGCTACCGCCGCGCCCGGCTCCAGCATCTCGAATCCCAGTCATGAGCATCGCCCTCGCCGACAGCCCGAAGTTCACCATCAGCCGCACCGGCCTGGAGGTGCACGACCATCTCTCCTTCGAGGAATGGTCGGCGCTCGCCCCGCACCTGGGCGAGGCGGCGCGCGGGGTGGCCTTCGTGATCGGCGACTGGCTCATCTACGGCAAGGAGCGCTTCGGCGAGGGAAAGAATCGCGGCACCGGCCGGGAGATCGGTCCCCGCGTCGCCACCGAAGACTACGAAACGGTGATCGCCCTCACCGGCCTCGACCGCGCCACGCTGCACGCCTACGCCCACGTCGCCCGCCGGGTGCCTAGTTTGTTGCGCAACAAACTACTCAGCTGGGAGCACCATAAGGTCGTGGCCAAGCTGCCTCCCGAAGGCCAGGAACGCTGGCTAAAGATCGCCGAGGAAAACCCGGGCGGGGACGGTCGTCCCGTTTCCACCCGCCGCCTGCGCCGCTCGATCTCGGCCGGCCGCCTGCTCGAAACCGACGAGGTGAACGTGCCGGAGAACGACCGCGGCATCGAGAACCACATCCCCTTCGTGAACCGGCTCGTCGCCTGGTGGGCGCGGATGCGGGAACGCGGCTGGCACAAGGAGGCGACTCCCGAACAGCGCGCCGCCATGAAGCGCGACCTCGAACCGATCGTCGCGATCTACAACGAACTCTAACCGCGCAGTCCGATCGCCACTCTCCTCCATCTCCACATCACCCACCATGACATCGACTCGTGCGGCCAGCACAGCCCGGTGCTCCTCGCCGCGCGTCGGTTGTTCGGGTCGGCGTGGAGGATCGCCTGCCTGCGCCGGAAGCTCCTCGCGTCGAGTTCGACCCATCGGGTGGCCTGCCTCGCGGCGGACTATCCGAGCGAACTGGTGCGCTGGATGGAGCGGTGGAACGCGGGGAGCCCGGTCGATCCGGCCATCTTCCAGCTCAGCGTTCGCCAATCCCGCGAGGGCACAGCTCCAACCCCCAGCCCGGCATGAAGATCCGCCCCTGGACCGAGTGGAAAGCCAAGACCCGCGACTGGCTCGTCGGGATCAAGGTACGCCTCACCTTCGACGAGATCGCCCATTTCCTCGGCTTTCGCGTGCGCCCCAAGCGCCGCCGACGCCGCAACTCCAACCCTAACCCTGAACCCAAAAACCATGATGACCTTCCTTGAAATCTTCTTTGCGTCCATCGGCGTGACCGCCGCCATTTTCGGCGGAGCCTACGCCATCGTCTCCATCTGGACCGCGATGTCCGAGGCCGCCGAACAGAGGAGGCGAGACACCCGGCGCGTGCTCCGGCTCCTTGAACGCATCGAGGCAAACACGGCTCCCGATTCCGAATCCGAAGTCTCCACCAACGATCCCGCATGAGCACTTCCACCGACGACGCCCTCAAATCCCAGGCGCTCGACCATCTGCGCGAACTGCTCGAATCCCACTGGCGCGAAGCTTGCGACTCCGCCGACGAGGACGGACGCTTCTCCATCGGCTTCAAGGTGGCGGTGGCTGACGGCGTGCCCGCCAAGCTCAAGGTGACCAGCCGAATCTCGACCACGAGCACCGACGAGATCGAGAGCACGGTGGACGACCCGAACCAGCCCGCACTCCTCTGACCATGACGCCCCTCGACCTCATCGGCTGGGCGCTGGCCATCGGCATCGCCTGGGCCATCCTCACCTCCTGCGTTCCGCTGGAGAACTGGATCTCGTCCCTGATCAACTCGATCAAGACACGACGGCAGAGCAAGGACGCCACCGACCGGGACAAACCGGATCCCGAGGCCTGATTGACGCGGCGGCCAGGACATGCCGCGCCTCCGCTACCGCTCCAACACACCCGGCTCCCGCCTCGAAGAACGGTTCCTGCTCTTGTGGCGCGAGGCCGGAGGACCGGAACTGGAACGCGAGTTCCGCTTCCACGACAAGCGTCGATGGCGGGCCGCCTTCGCCCACCTGGAAAGCCGCAGCCTCATCGAGATCGAGGGTGGCATCTGGGTCAACGGACGCCACAACCGGGCCGCCGGCTTCAACGCCGACCTGGAGAAATATCTCGAGGCGAGCCTGGCCGGCTGGCGCGTCTTCCGCCTCGGCCCCGACCAGATCACCCTGCCCGTCATCGAGCGACTGGCGGGCATCCTGAGGCACGGCTGAGAGAAAAAAGTGGAAAGCGAAAAAACGGATCTCTCATAAAATTAGCCAATGGGTGAGAGCCCTGTGGTGACAATGCGCTCGCGGAAATAGATTTCCTCAGGCAAGGAGAGGCACGCAGGCGCAGAGGCCAGTGAACCGCCGCAGAATGGCACGCGAGAATGCGCGAGAGATGCGTGGAGAGCACGTTTCCGATCCGGCGAGGTATCCGGGTAGTGCCGAACTACATTCCGGCTCGAAATGGAGCCGTTGTGCTTCCCCTCAGTACTCGCTCCGCAAGAGCACAGTAGTCATCGATCTGTCCCGTTCGGTGATTACGTAGAGAGGGCCGGCCTCCGTGTCGTAGCGGCTGAGCAGGCGTTCGCCGTATTTCAGATCGCGGTCGTTCGCCTGCTTGTCCTCGTCGTCGAGGTCGCCCCAGTCGCCGCACTGATGGCGATGCAGGAGCCGGGCGATGTTCACTGGGTCAAGTTCCAGCGCGGCCACGCCGGCAGTCAGGTAGACGTTACCCAAGGGGAAGAGCGGTTTCAGGATGCGATAGCCCATGGTGATTCTCCTCGTGAGTGTTCAGGCGTTGAACCCGATTCTTCGTCCACTCCCGTTCTTCCCGCCGTGCTTCTCCTTCGCTGCCTTGGTGCGCCGGATCTCCCGCACCAGCAGCTTTTCCGTCACCAGCCACTTCGCCGGGTCGGGATCACGGCTGCCCGCGTGGATGGCGTTGAGGCAGATGTTGAGGATGTCCCCGCCGCTCAAGCCCCGGCTTTGGAGCGCGAGAGAGCGCAGATTGGCCTTCACCCGCTCCGGGTTGGGTAGATGGAGGGCGAACAGCTCACGCCGCATGGAGAGGTTGGGGAGGCGGAACTGGATGTGCCGCTGCACCCGCCGGAGCAGGGCCTCGTCGTAGTTGCCGAACAAGTTCGTGGTCATGATCACCACGCCCTCGAAACGGTCGAGTTCCTGCATCAGGCAATTCCGGTTCTGGTTGATCGAAGTGGCGCAGGATTCATCGAGGCTGACCCGCTTGGAGAGCAGGCTGTCGGCCTCGTCGAGGAACAGAGCGGCACCGTGATGGGTCGCCCGCTCGAAGGCGCGGCTGATGTGCTTGGCGGTGTCACCAAGATACTTCGAGATCACCGCGCTGTAATCGACCTGGTAGAGCGGTTGGCCGAGCTTCAATGCCACGCCCAGGGCGGCGCGGGTCTTCCCCGTGCCCGGCGGGCCGTAGAAATTGAGGATGCAGCGACCTTGCTGCGGCTGGAGTCGGCTGATGCTCCAGACCTCCTCCAGCTGGTCGCGGATCCGGATGGCGCGCAGGCCGTCGAGGATCTGCTGCTTCACCCCGCGATGGAGGATCAGGCCGGCGAGTTCGTGGTGGGACTCCGCGTAGACGAGCGTGCCCACTTCGGGCTCCTCCTCGCGCTGCCTCTGTCGGTTGCGGCGGCGCGGGTTGCGGTGGTCGGCGGCGATGGCCGCATCGGGCGGCAGTTCTTCGAGTTCTTGGACGGATGACTCAGGCATGGGTTGGTGGCGGATGGGTTCTCGGGTTCGGGTTCAGGATTCACCCCCGGACCTCCGGGGAGCCTTCCTGCCTCGTCACCGTGCCCTCCGTTGTCGCGCCGTTTTTCCCGCCATTTTGCCGGGGCGAATCAGCCCACGGCCACTTCGTTCGGTTTGGGCTCCGTCTTCACCTTCTGCGGAGCTTCGACCACGAAATCACGCTCCGTCACGGCAGCAAAGTCCGCACCGGTCCACGGATCAGTCTGTTTGCCGAAGAATCGTTTCAGCGTGGTTTCATCCTCCGGCATGGAGGCAGGCACTTCGAATTCGTAGCGCACGGTTTCAGTGACGATCAGGGTCTTGGTCTTTGTCTTCTTCATCGGGTTCGTTGGGTTCGGGTTCAGGTTTGGCTGTCGAGCCAGGATTCGAGATCGGCGAGGGCGGCTCGTACGCACCCGCCGCTGCCCACCGCGATCTGTGCGGCGGTCGGCTTGGGGACGGACCAGCGGGCGGCGAGGAACGCGGCCAGTTCCTCCGTCTCCGGCGGCAGGAGCTTCACGGCCTGGAAGCGGGTCTGGAACCGCTCGGTGAGCAGGTCGAGTTGGAGGTTGCTGGTGCCGAGCAGCGCCCGCCCCGGCGGGAGTCGGTCGAGGTAGGTGAGCAGGAGGTCCTGGGCTTCCTTGGAGCAGCGGTCGAGTTCGTTCACGATCCGCACGCTCCACCGGCTGAACAGGCTCCCGTAGGCGAGGCCTCGCATCCACTCGCGAACGACTTCCACGGTGACCTCGCGCCCGTTGAAGTCCTCGACCGCCAGCGGCGATCCGGTCAGCTGCCGGGCCACCATCTCCACCACGCTCGTCTTGCCCACGCCGGGCGGGCCGTAGAGCAGTAGCTTCATGGAACCGTTGGCCGGATCCGCGGCGGCGAGCCGGCGAGCCTTCGTCACCTGAGCCTTGGCCACCCGCCTGGCCTGGCCGATCAGGTCGTCCGGGGAGGCGGGTTTCCAGTTCATGGGAGACACGAGAAGATCAGGGTCGGCGGGCATGGGTGTCGGGATGGTCGGGGTTGGCGTGCGGCGTGGTGAGCCGCGTGAGAGCGTGGGCAACCGCCGTGGCTCCCTTCTTGTAGACCGTGACCGCGAGCAGCTCGCCATCGAGCCAGACGGCCCAGTTGCGGCTGCCGTAGCGGGTGATCTCGATTCGCGTGGAGGCGGTGGTCGCGTTCATGAGTTTGCCCAGCCCTCCTTCCTCGCGCGCGCCTTCACCGTGTTGACCGAGAGGTCGAAGGCGGCGGCCGTCTGCTTGAGGCTGCGGTTGCGGCGGTAGAGCTTCTTGACCGCCTTCCAATCGATCACCCGGCCGTCCACGGTGACCGAGGGACGGCCTCGCTTCCGCTTCGGGCGCGGCTGGCGGCGGCGACGCTGTTCCGCGTTGGACTGGATCCGCTCGACCACATCGTCACTCGGCGCGGAGCCGGAGCGCATCTGGTCGCGGATCTCGGTGAGTTGCTGTTGGGCGTGACTCCGGACGCGGGCGAGTTCCTCGTCGCTGAGTTGGTCGCTAAAAGGATCGAAGCGCGCATGGCTTCCGTTGGCCGGTGGATCGGAGGGTGGCTGACCGGCGAGGACTTCGGCGCGCAGCTCGCCGAGCTGCTTCCTCACTTCCTCCGCAGCCGCCACGCGAATCGCTTCCTCGACGCTCGGCGGTGTCGCGCCGTCCTCAAAGCGCCGCAGCGCCTCGGTCACCCTGGCTTCCGCGATCTCCGCGATCAGCTCCACCGGGATCTCGGTGATCGAATAGACCACCCCGGTCAGCGAGCGCAACCCGAGCAGGGCGCGCATCTGGTTGCGAGCTTCCCTCGGGCAGGCGGCCTCGACGCGGTCGTCGAAGATCACGCTTCCGCCCCGGCTGGCGATGATCTTGAACAGTTTCATTGGCAATGCGTTAGGGTCAGGGATGAAATGAGGCTCGAAGCCGTGGCGCGTGGTGTCGCGCCGTTTTGATCGCCATTTTCCGAAGCCTCCGGAGTCCAGAACTCGGACTGCCGGAACCCGGCGGCGCAGGCCGCGGGATCGGAGAGGTCGAGCCCGCCGGACAGCGGAATGCCGAGCCGCCGCAGGAAGTTGCGGTTGCTCACGCGCATCCCCTCGAACTCCGCCCACGGGCCGTAGAGCCGGGTCTGCTTGGCGTTCATCCACACCCACCGGCCGGGCAGCTTGGAGAGGATGCGTCTGCCGTGGGCGTGGACGCAGAGCGCGGCGGCGCGGGTGTCGCTCATCGGCCCGCGCGGGAGCCGCTTCTTGTGCTCGTGGCGCAGTCGGCGCAGGGCCTCGTCGTAGGCCGGCCACGTGCCGTTGTGGAAGAGCACGGTGTTGGCTTCGCCGAATAGATCGGTCTTAGACCAGCGGGTCACCGGGAAGGGATGGCAGAGGTCGGCATCGACGCCGCCCACGCTGGCCCAGCGGAAGTGGATGATGACTTCGCCGTCCAGCTCCGCGAGCAGCGCCTCGACGTCGTCCACATCGAGGTTCTTCATCCAGCGAACCTTTCCGTTCTCCCGCCACGCCATCCCCGCCCCGTGGGGGTTGGCGTCGTGGCAGGCTTCGAGCACGTCCCGCTCGGGGCGCGCGGTTTCATCAGGGCACACAAGGATCACACACATCTTTGTCGTTCTGTTAGGGTGATGAGGCCAAGGGGCCTCAGGGATCAGGGTTCGGGTGGGGACGCCG
>JAUIGT010000657.1 GCA_030432615.1 Verrucomicrobiia bacterium | reverse complement strand
TCCGGCAATGAGTAGGTGTGAGAGAGGCTTTCATATCCTCGCACCAGGGCATCTTCGAATTGCTGGTCCATCCTTCTGCGGGTGATCTCAAGATTTTCCGCTTTCGCGTGCGCGTAGCGCTTCAGCACCGAAGCCTGCCACTCCGCGAGCAGGGTGCCGCTACGCGCGTCGAACAGATAGGCGGCGCCGGCACCAATGTCCTTGCCCGGCGCTCCGACCACCGCGAGATGCCCCTGGATCGCCACGCTGGTTCCAAAACTCGTGCCATTCGCTCCCGGTGGAGCGACCAACTTGACCCGTTGCCGACCATTCCGCGCGTCGAACACGTAGGCGGCGCCACCCCCGTCGGCATTCGGCGCCCCGGCAATGACCCAGGAGCCGGAAATCGCCACGCTCTCGCCCAGCCGGTCGAAGTCGGTGGCATCCTGTGCCGTCATCAGGCGTAAGAGCCGGCCCGTGCGGGCGTCGAAGACGCGCACCGCCCCCGCCAGGAGGTTTCCGCCCGGATTCTCCGGTTCGCCCGCCACGAGGAACCGATCATTGATGTCTACCGAGCCCCCAAGAAGACGGGAGTTCAGGTCGCCGCCGGAAGAGTACAACTTCTGGTAGAGCAGATGGAATCCCTGAGCAGAGACCGAAACAGGCGGCATCGACACCAGAACCGTGCAAACAACGGTTCCGAGAATGGCGAACCAATGGAAGCGCCGAACACACGAATAAATCGAAAATCGGGAAATGAGCGATTTCATGCGACTGACCAGTTCAGGCTCTGCAGAGCCGGGAAAAGTTAGGACCTTGGAAAATGGAAAAAAATATTCCCTCGGTTGTCGTGCGCCATCGAAAAATGACGTTCGGAAAGCGTTTTCACGCGGCTTGCCTCCCGCGAGTCGGGGCGGCTATGGTATCCCGTGAATCTTCGTAGTCTCTTCTGGTTTTCCTTCGCGACGGTGCTCGCTTGTCAGATCGCCGGCGCGGCCGCCGAAAAGCCCAACATCCTGCTCATCGTTTCCGACGACCAGGGCTACCAGGATCTCGGGGCCATCAATGACGAGATCATCACCCCGAACCTCGATCGGCTGGCTCGCGAAGGAACGCGGCTCACGAATTTCTACGTCGCCTGGCCGGCCTGCACGCCCTCGCGCGGCGCCTTTCTCACCGGTCGCTACCCGCAGCGCAACGGGATCTACGACATGATCCGCAACGAGGCGCCGGACTACGGTCACCTCTACGATCCCGAGACTTACGCCGTGAGCTGGGAACGAATCGGCGGCATGGACACGCGCGAGGTCCTCATCCCCGCCGTGCTGAAGACGGTTGGCTACCAGAGCGGCATCTATGGGAAATGGGACCTCGGCATTCACCGTCGCTTCCTGCCGACTTCGCGCGGCTTCGACGATTTCTACGGCCTGGTGAACACCGGCATCGACTACTACACCCACGAGCGCTACGGCGTGCCCAGCATGTACCGGAACGACGCGCTCACCGAGGAGGACAAGGGCACCTACTGCACCTACCTCTTCGAACGCGAGGCGCTCCGGTTCCTCGACAACTACGCCGGCACGGAACCCTTCTTTGTCTACGTCCCCTTCAACGCGCCGCACAGTTCGTCGGCCCTCGATCCCAAAATCCGCGGCACCGTCCAGGCGCCGCCGGAGTTCGAAGCGATGTATCCGCCGGTCGAAAAGGAATACCAGAAAGGCAGGAAATACGGCGAGGAAGCGCTCGTGCCGACAAAGGAAAAGCGCTATCGCGACTACCGCGCCGCGGTCACCTGCATGGATGCCTCGATCGGCAAGATGCTCGACGTTCTCGAAGCAAAGGGTATCGCGGACAACACCATCGTCATCTTTTTCAGCGACAACGGCGGCAGCGGCGGCGCGAACAACGGTCCTCTGCGCGGTCACAAGTCGCAGACCTGGGAGGGCGGCATCCGCGTCCTCAGCCTCGTCCGCTGGCCGGCGGGTGGCATTCCCGCCGGGGTGGAAAACGACGCCTTTCTCAGCAGCCTGGAAATCTTCCCCAGCCTCGCCGCCGCCACCGGAGCCGCTCTTCCCGAAGATGTGGTGCTCGACGGCCATGACTGGTGGCCCACCCTGCGGGGTGAGGCGGAAAGTCCGCGCACGGAAATGTTCTGGAAACGCCGCGACCTTCGGGCCGCCCGGGTCGGGAACTGGAAGTGGACGGACATGGGCGAGGGCGCCGGGGGACTTTTCGATCTCTCCACGGACATCGGGGAAAAGGACGATCTCTCGAAGGAAAAGCCGGAGATTCTCGATCGGGTGAAGGCTCGCTACAATGCCTGGTATCGCGAGACCATGATCGAGGCCGAGCCGCGCGGACCGTTCAAGGATTTCTGATCGCTCGCGATCAGTGCTTCCCCACTTCCCGCCGGAGACGTTCCACTTCCTGTCGAAGCTGCTGGATGGTGCGGCTCTGCTGGCGCAGGATCGCTTCCATTTGTTCGGCATCCCGTTGCCGAAGTTCTTCCAGTTTGACCACCGCCCCCAGGTCACCCCGATTCACGGCTTCGCGGCGCAGCAGCTCGAACTCCAGTTCGGCGGCCTTGTCGTCGTTTCCGCGGTTGCGGTGGTGACGAATGTTGTGGCGCAACGCTTCGGCGGCGGCCTTTTCATCGAGAATACCGCGGTGGATTTTCTCGACGAGCGCGTTGCGGGCCTCGAGCCGTTCCCGGTAGGCGGCCATGTCGTAGGCGTATCCCGGGGAGGAGCGGGAGGGCGGATGCACTGCGGGAAGACCTCCCACCCAGAAGCGCTTGACGTCGTCCGGCGTCACTTCCCGGAAGGCGTTGGGCATCGGCGGCAAGGCGGCCTCGCAGAACTCGGCGTGCTCGTGCCGATGCGACTGGCGCTCTGTTTGCGCGAACGCACCGGTGACGAGAAAACCCGCCGCCACCAGGCACGCGGTCAATTTTCCCCCGACTGTTTCGAATCCTCTCCCTCGGATCATGGAGGTCGGACGAACGACCTCAGTCGGTCAGGCGAAAAAATCGCGCCACTGGCGTCCCGCCGTCGGCCCGCTCAGCGATACCACCGTCCCCGCACCTGGGCGACGAGGGAGTCGGGAAACAACGCCGACGACATGCCGGAAGCGGACGGTTCAATGTCCCGGAACGAGGGCAGGTCCCCCATCTC
>JAUIGT010000656.1 GCA_030432615.1 Verrucomicrobiia bacterium | reverse complement strand
GAGCGGCGCGCAGATGATGGCGACCAGGCCCGCCGAACGACAGGGAACTTCACCCTTGAGTCGTTCCGACTTCTCGAAGAACCAGGCAGCGATCACGCCAAGCCCGAAAAAGGCGGCCATCCATCCGATGATCGGCACGCGAAGCAGTAGTTCCGCGGGAGCGGATACCTGCCCCACGACCAACTCTTCGACAACAGTGCCGATGGCCATGGAGAACAGTCCAACCGAGATACCGGAAAGGCTGAACACGATAAGGATCAAGAATGCGGGGACTCCCAGACAGCGACGTTTCATGACAAATTCCTCCCATTAAAAACCAACCAAACTTCTGGAAATTATTACAATTATAATATCTATCAAGTAAAATCGCTGTTTTTTTGTCTATTTCCGTATTCAGGGAATGGGTTGAGGTTCTAAGACTTCCCGCAAACCGAGTCCATGATCGCCCCGGGAAAGCGGCCCAACCACTTCCCTTCTTCCCGGCCAGTGATCAATCGTTCCCTCTCCCCCGCTTTGGAAGAGAGGTTCCGGGAACGCTTTCAGAGTTTCCCGATTTCCGCGAGCAGCGCCCGGTTCAAGGCGATGCCCTTCTCGAAATTCTCGACGGTGAAATTTTCATTCGGCGCGTGGATCTGGCAATCCGGAAGAGCGAGCCCGAGCAAGAGGGAATCGATCCCGAGCACATCCTTGATCGACTGGATGATGGGAATGCTGCCTCCCTCGCGGATCAGCCGCGGCTCGTCGTCGAAGGTCTGCCGCAGCGCCGCCTGTGCCGCTTTCCCGAACGAGGAGTGCGGATCCATGACGTAGGCGGGACCGACGTGGCCTTTCTCGACCTCGATCCGGCAACCGGGCGGACAGTGCTGCCGCAGGTGTTCCGCGGCCAGCTCGAGCACGAGGTTCGGATCCTGGTGCGGCACCAGCCGGAAACTGAGCTTGGCCATGGCGGCGCGGGGAATCACCGTCTTCGACCCCTCCCCCTGGTAACCGCCCCCGATGCCATTGACTTCGGCGGTGGGTCGGCCCCAGCGCTGTTCGAGCGCGGTGTAACCCGCCTCTCCCCACAACCCGGGAGCGCCCGTTTCCTGGAGGGTGGAGGCGTCGCCATCGGGAAGCGAGGCCCACATTTCACGCTCCCAGTCGGCCAGCGGTTCGACCTGGTCGTAGAAGCCGGCGATCCTCACCCGGCCTTCCTCGTCGTGAAGACTGGCGACCAGCCGCGCCACGATGGTCGCGGGATTGGCGATGGCGCCACCGTAGACCCCGGAGTGCAGGTCGAGTGACGGTCCGTGGACCTTGAACTCGAGGCAGGAAATGCCGCGCAACCCATAGGTCAGGGTGGGAATGCCCGGCCCCAGCATCCCGGTATCGGACACCGCGCAGATGTCGGCTTTCAAATCGGTCGCGTGGGATTGCAGGAACGGCTCCAGGTGGGGGCTGCCGATTTCCTCCTCGCCTTCGAGGAGAAAGATCACGTTCACCGGCAGATCGCCACCGTTCTCGGCGAGCGCGTCCTCCACCCCGCAGAGGTGGGCGAAGTGCTGGCCCTTGTTGTCAGTCGAGCCACGGCCGTAGATCCGCCCATCGATGAGCGTCGGCTCGAAGGGCGGCGTGTTCCATTCCTCGACCGGATCGACCGGTTGCACATCGTAGTGCCCGTAGATCAGGACGGTCGGCCGATCCGGTTTCGGCGGACTTTTCAGGACCACCACGGGATGACCCGGCGTCTCGTGAATCTCGGCACTCAGCCCCATCGCCTTGCCCCGCGCCGCCAGCCATTCGCCGCAGGCACGGACATCACCAGCATGGGTGCGGTCGGTGGAAATGCTGGGAAAACGAAGGTGTTCGAAAAGGGCGTCGAGGTGGGGCGTCTGGCTCATGGCCGGCATTCTCGGGTGTTCCCGGCCTTTGCGCAAGGCACCCTCCGGCGAATTTGGCCGCCTCTCGACAGCCGTCGGCTCTTGAAAGAGCTGCGCTTTTGTTTACTGTTCATTTTTACATTTCTCCATCCTCCCATGAACCTGATCCAGAAGCTCGAGATCCTCGCCGATGCCGCCAAATACGATGCCTCCTGCGCCAGCTCGGGCGCCAATCGGCGCGATTCGAGCGACGGCAAGGGCATCGGGTCTGCCGGTGGCAGCGGCATCTGCCATTCCTACGCGCCGGACGGCCGCTGCATTTCGCTGCTGAAGGTGCTGCTGACCAATGTCTGCATCTACGACTGCCACTACTGCATCAATCGCCGTTCCTCCGACGTGCGCCGAGCGCGTTTCACGGCCGAGGAAGTCATCCGGCTGACCCTCGATTTCTACAAGCGGAACTACATCGAGGGCCTCTTCCTCAGCAGCGGCATCGTCCGTGACGCCGATCACACCATGGAGCAGGTCGTGCGGGTCGCGCGGGAACTGCGCGAGGTGCACGATTTTCGCGGATACATTCACCTGAAGACGATCCCCGAGGCCTCGCCCGAACTGATCGCCGAGGCCGGACGTTACGCGGACCGCATCAGCATCAACATCGAGTTGCCCAAGGAGGAGTCGCTCCGCGTGTTCGCTCCGGAAAAAGACCTGCGGCGCACCCAGGCGGCCATGGGAACCATCCGCACCCGCATCGAGGAAGGACACGCGGAGCGGAAGGATCGACGAAAACAGGGCCGGCGAAAATCCGGCAAAGCGGCCCGCGTTTTCGCCACCGGCCAGAGCACGCAGATGATCGTGGGCGCCGATGTCTCCGACGACGCGGACATCCTCGACCGCGCCGACCGACTCTACCGCGGCTACCACCTCCGGCGGGTCTACTATTCCGCCTTCAGCCCGATTCCCTCGTCCTCCTCGCTCCTGCCCGCCCAGTCGCCACCCCTGGTACGCGAGCACCGGCTCTACCAGGCCGACTGGCTGATGCGTTTCTACGGATTCGACGCCGGCGAGTTGACCCCGTCGTCGGGCGAGGAGCGCGGACGGCTCGACCTCGAGATCGATCCCAAGCTCGCGTGGGCCCTGCGGCACCGGGAACAATTTCCCGTCGATCTCAACCGTGCGCCGCGCGAACTCCTGCTGAAGATTCCCGGGCTCGGCGTTCGCAACGTGAATCGACTGCTCGGCATCCGCCGCTGGCATGCCATCCGGCTCGATGACCTGGTCAAGCTCCGCGTGAGTCTGAAA
>JAUIGT010000066.1 GCA_030432615.1 Verrucomicrobiia bacterium | reverse complement strand
CGGAGGAATCCGATCTCACCGAGCACCGGATCGCCATGGACGGCGTCGGCGTCATCGTGCATCGGGACATTCCCGTCACCAATCTCGACCAGCAGCAGCTCGTCGAGATCTACACCGGGAAAATCACCAACTGGAACGCCGTCGGCGGGCCCGACCAGGAAATCGTGGTCGTCAGCAAGGCCGAGGGCCGGGCCACGCTCGAGGTTTTCCTCGGCTACACCGGACTCGACAGCGCCGACATCCAGGCCTCCGTGATCGCCGGAGAAAACCAGCAGGCCATCAAATCCGTGGCCGGCAATCCCGCCGCCATCGGCTACGTCTCCATCGGCGCGGCCGCCAGCGAGGCCGAAGCGGGTACGCCGATCAAGCTGGTCAGTTGCGACGGCATTCCCGCCACCACCGAGGCGGTCGCGAAAGGCGAATTTCCCATCACCCGCCCGCTCCAGATCATCACCAAGGGCGAACTCTCGCCTGCGGCCCAGGACTTTCTCGACTACCTGAAGTCGGCGGAGATCAACGACCTCGTCGAGACCCATCTCTATGTGCCGGTCGCCGCGAACTGATCGCGTCGTCCAGGTCGTGCTCGGTGGGCTCGCGCTCCTCGCGGGTGGACTGGTCCTGCTGATCTTCGTCTTCCTGTTCCTCGGCGCCTGGCCCGCCCTCGAGCCCGGGCGTTTGCCGAATCTCTTCACCGACGAAACCTGGCGACCCGGCTCGCAACGCGATCCACAGTTCGGACTGCTGCCCATGCTCGCCGCGTCAGTGCTGGTGACGGCACTGGCCACCGCGATCGCCGCCCCGATGGGAATCGCCGGCGCGGTTTTTCACCGATTCTATCTTCCCGATCGATGGGAAAAGGCGAACCACCGGCTGCTCGAACTTCTCGCCGGAGTGCCCTCGGTCGTCTTCGGATTCTGGGGCCTGACCGTGCTCGTCCCCGCCATCAATCACCTCCACCCACCCGGCCAGAGCCTGCTCGCCGCCGGGATCGTGCTCGGGCTCATGATCCTGCCTACCATCGCCATCACCAGCCAGGCCGCTCTTCGCGCCGTTCCGGAAAACCAACTGCTCGCCGCCGCCGGCCTCGGACTCGGGCGCGCCCGCACCATTCTCAGCATCGCCCTGCCGGCGGCGAAAAGTGGGATCGGCGCCGGCATCCTCCTCGCCATCGCCCGCGCCATCGGCGAAACCATGGCCGTCGTCATGGTCTGCGGAAACATCGCCGAATATCCCTCCAGCGTGTTCGATCCCGTCCGCCCGGTTACCTCGACGATCGCCCTGGAAATGGGCTACGCCACCGCGTCGCACAAGGCGCTCCTCTACACCGCCGGACTCGTCCTCATGCTCGTCACCGCCGCTCTCGTCGGCTGGCTGTCTTTTCGCAAACCCAACCCCGTCGAGTCCGCGACCTGATCCCGTTGGATCGCACTCAACCCTCTTCCCTCTCATTCCCAACCCTGTTTCATTCGACTATCCGCACCCCCAATCTTGTCATCCCGAGCGAGGAACGAGCCGAGGGATCTCACGAGCCAGAGAAAGCGCTCGCGCTCTCGGATACGGCTCCAGTAGGCAGCCCGTTTCTGTCTGGGGAAGAACGACTCGTTTCGGCGGGAGATCCCTCGGCTCCGCTCGGGATGACAAGTGATTGGAAGCGCCCCTTCCTGATAACTCCTGTGAAACCCTCTACCAAACCTCGTTGCCTGTATCTCGACCGGACCGTCGGGATCATCGGCGCTCTGGCGGCAGCGGGAACGGCGGGGATTTTCCTCTGGATCATCTGGGACCTGGTTCGTCTCGGGCTGCCGAATCTCTCGTGGACCTTCCTGACCGGTGAGGTGGAGGAAGCAGGCCGCGCCGGCGGCATCGGTCCCCTGCTGGTCTCGACCTGGTGGATCCTGGTCTGCTGCCTCGCGGTGGCGGTGCCGCTGGGCATCGGCTGCGCAGTGTGGCTCTCGGAATTCACCCGGCGCGGTAGCTGGGCCGGACGCTGGATCACCGGCGGAATCGACCTCCTCGCCAGCGTGCCCTCGATCGTCTTCGGGCTCTTCGGAATGACCTTTTTCTGCCAGGTCCTCGGGCTCGGATTCTCGATCCTGTCCGGCGGGCTCACCCTCGCCTGCATGATCCTGCCCATCCTCGTGCGCACCACGCTTTCCGCCCTGGAGGGCCTGCCCTCCGACCTCAGACCCGGCGCGGCGGCGCTGGGACTCACCCGCACGACCACGCTGGCGAGGATTCTCCTCCCCACCGCCCTACCCGGCATCCTCGTCGGGGTCACCCTCGGAATCGGGCGCGCGCTCTCGGAAACGGCGGCGCTGTTGTTCACCAGCGGCTACTCGACGCGATGGCCGCAGTCGCTCGAGGATTCCGGACGCGCCTTGTCGGTGCACATTTTCGATCTCGCCTTCAACATCCCCAACGGCGCCGCCAACGCCTCGGCCACGGCGCTCGTGCTGCTGGGCATGATCCTCGTCATCAATTTCACCGCCACCACCCTCGCCGATCACTGGATGCGCCGCCTTTCTGGCTCCCGCCTTTGAATCCATGAAGTCCACTTCCCGAATCTCCGTGTCCGGATTGTCCGTTCGCTATGGCGCTCACGAGGCCGTCCGCGACGTGTCGCTGGCGATTCCCGACGGAAAAATCTCGGCGCTGGTGGGACCGTCGGGCTGTGGAAAAAGCACCTTCCTTCACGCTCTCAATCGGCTCACCGATCTCGTGCCCGGCTGCGTGGTCGAAGGCAGCATTCGCCTGGACGACGACCTGGAGATCACCGCCCCGACCACCGACGTCCTCGCCCTGCGGCGCCATATCGGGATGGTGTTTCAAAAGCCGAATCCTTTCCCGCAATCGATCCGGCGCAACTTCGAGATACCGCTTCGCGAACATGGCGTGGACAGGAAGGAGATCCCGGCCATCATCGAGCGTTGCCTCCGCGACGTCGGATTATGGGATGAAGTCTCGGACCGTCTCGATCGTTCCGCGCTCCAGCTTTCCGGCGGCCAGCAACAACGTCTCTGCATCGCCCGGGCCCTCGCGCTCGATCCGAAAGTCATTCTTTTCGATGAACCATGCAGCGCCCTCGATCCTTTGGCCTCGGGAGTGGTGGAAGATCACATCGCCGCGCTGCGCGGCCGTGTCACGGTGGTGATCGTCACCCACAATCTCGCCCAGGCCCGGCGCATCGCCGATGAACTCGCCGTCTTCTGGGTTCGCGACGGCGCGGGAACCATCGTGGAAACGGGGCCGGCTTCCAAGACGTTCGAAAGCCCGACCGATCCCGATGCGGCGCGCTACCTCAGTGGCGAGCGCGGCTGATGCCCACTGGGGGTGCGGGCGTCTCGCCCGCTGCGTCGGTAGCGTGGGAGCGCGAGCATCCCTGCTCGCCCCAGTCGACCGGTGGGAAGAAGAGCCATCTCCCTCCAATGCGCAGGCACCGAAGCGGGCGAGACGCCCGCACTACCAGTTCCGCTTGTGTTCGTCTCGAATCCCCCTCACACTGCGATTCCCGCCATGCCTTCCCCCGACATCGATCACCTGCTCGACCGCTCGGCTCGCCAGCCGGAGACCCCTCTCCCGGGAGGTTTCTCAGACATGGTGCTGCATCGGGCTCGCCAGGTGCGCGATTTTTCCCGACGCCATCGCAAGTGGCTCGCGGGGGTCAGTGCTCTCGCTCTCGCAATCGCCCTGGTCGTCGCGCTTTCCACCACGCCCTCGGCGGAAACGGATGCGCCACCGTCGCTGCATCTGTTTCAGCCGGGAGATCCCGCCCAGCCTTTCGTTGCCGAATAGCCACCCGCCATGAATCGTTCCCGCCTGCTGCTCTGGAGCCTGGGCACGGTGATCGCGGCGGCGGTCATCGCCTGGCTCACCGTGCGCGTGACGGCTCCGGATCACGAAGGGGACGATGCGCATTCGGAAGCCAGCTTTCACCAGTGGCTCCACGAGAATCTCGAGATCACGGCGGAACAGGAGAGAATTCTTCACCCTCACGAGATCGCTTTCGAGGCGGAACGAACGCGGCAGCGGGAAGCGATCGAGGCAGCGGGCGCCGCCCTCGCCGAGGCGATTCGCAATTCCGGTGACTCCGAGTCGCCCGAAGTCGAGGCGGCTCGACGAAAGCTGGTCGAGGCCCAGGGCGAATTGCAACGCTTGACCTTGGACCACTTCTTCGCCATGAAAGAGCACCTGTCCCCGGAGCAGGGGGAAAAACTGCTCCGCTGGACCCAGGAAAGCATTGTCGATGGACACCGTCGCTGACATCTTTGATTCCGCCTTTTTCGAGGAACGAACCCGGATCCTGCCGGTTCGCCCGGATACGCGTATTCGCGCGGAAGAGATCGAGAACGACAGACTCATGGCCAGCGCGGCGGCGGGTGACGACGAAGCCTTTCGCCGACTCGTCGAGCGCCACCAGGAGCGGGTCTACCGTTTCTGTCATCAGTGGCTGCGCCAGTCCGAGGACGCTCGCGAAGCCTGTCAGGACACCTTCGTGCGGGTCTATCAATCGATGAACCGCTACCGGCCACAGGGGCAATTCACCTCCTGGCTGCTGCGGATCGCGCTCAACCAGTGCCGCGACCGCTTTCGCTCCCGGGCCTCCCAGGAGCAGCGCCGCACCGAGGTGCTCCCCTCCGACGAATCCCGCCAGCCGGAATGCCACCGGGCCTCGCCGGCGGAAGCAGCCAGCCTTTCCGCCGACGTGGCCAAGATCCGGGAGGGCATCGACCAGCTCCCCGCCGGGCTGCGCGAGGTTCTCATCATCTGCGCGGTCGAGGGCTACCGGCACGATCAGTGCGCGGAAATCCTCGGGTGTTCGGAGCGCGCCGTCGAGGGCCGACTCTACCGGGCTCGCAAGGCACTGGAGGCCTGGTGGGCGGCGGAAAAGCGCTGAAAGCGCGTCGAAGCGAAAAAAAGCGAAAAAGTTCGTGGGTTCCTCGTGGGAATCCCGTTGAACCCTGACGCGAGGCTCTTTTTCAGACCTCGCGTCGCTTTTTTCCACTTCGACGACGCCATGAAGAAACCCATTTCTCATTTTCACGCCGCCTGCTGGTGCGGCTGTCTGTTCCTCGGGCTGAATGCCAACCTCGGCGCCCAGGAATCGACCGAATCCGATTCATTCGATGGAACCGAGCCCAGCTCGGCGGATGTCACCGTCTCCACTCCCGATACCGATCCAGGGGCGGGAGTGGAGGCGGGCACTCTCACGATCGACGACAGCGCTCCCGCGCCGGTGGTCACACCCGACGACGTGCTCGACACCGTCGTCGTCAGCGGAAAAGCCAAGAACCTGCTCGGCATCGCCCCGTCCGCTTCAAAGGGCCAGGCGAGCGCCGAGGAACTGGCGCAGCGGCCGTTTCTCCGCACCGGCGAATTGCTCGAGGTCGTGCCGGGCATGATCATCACCCAGCACAGTGGCGGCGGGAAGGCGAACCAGTATTTCGTGCGCGGCTTCAATCTCGATCACGGCACCGACTTCGCCATCTTCGTGGACAGCATGCCGGTCAACAACCGCACCCACGGCCACGGCCAGGGTTACGCGGACATCAACTTCCTCATTCCCGAACTGGTCGAGGAATTGGAGTATGTGAAGGGCCCCTACTTTCCCCAGTTCGGCGACTTCAGCACCGCCGGCGCGGCGCGTTTTCACCTCTATCGAGAACTGCCGGAGGGCATCGCCTCCTTCGGCATCGGCACCGACAACTACTACCGCGGACTGGTGGCCGATTCCGTCCAAGCCGGTCCCGGCATCGCCACCTTCGCCTTGGAATACCACTACTACGACGGCCCCTGGGTACAGCCGGATCAGTTGCAGCGCTGGAACGGCTTCTTCCGCTACGTGGTCGGTGACGACGCCGATTACGCGTCCTTCACCCTGATGGGCTACGATTCGGCTTGGGATGCCACCGACCAGGTCCCGCAGCGCGCCATCGACAGCGGGCTCATCGATCGGTTGGGCTACATCGATCCCACCGTGGGCGGTGACTCGCATCGCTACAGCGCGTCGGCCGATTTCCAGAAGACGGGCGACAGCGGCGTCACCAACGGCTCCGTGTATGCCGGGACCTACCAACTGGATCTCTATTCGAATTTCACCCTCTTCCTGGATGACCCGGTCAATGGCGACCAGTTCAACCAGTTCGATGATCGCTGGTTTGCGGGTTCGACGGTGAGCCACGAATTCCAGGGATTGGCTCTCCTTGGCCGCGAGGCCGAACTGACCATCGGTCTGCAGACGCATCACGACTGGATCGACGGAGTCGGTCTCCACAAGACCAGCGCTCGCCAGCGACTCTCGACCGTGCGCGAGGATGACGTCTACGAGGCCAGCCTCGGCGGCTACGGGGACGTGGAGATTTTCTGGAACGACTGGATCCGCACCCAGACCGGGTTGCGCGCCGACCTCTACTACTTCGATGTCGATGCCAAGACGTTGCCGGCGAATTCCGGATCCGAGTGGGACGGCATCGTCAGCCCCAAGGCAGGGATCGTTTTCGGCCCCTGGAACGAAACCGAACTCTATCTGAATGGCGGCTTCGGCTTTCACAGCAACGACGCCCGCGGCGTGACCATCTCGCGCGATCCCCTCACCGGCGAACGGGTCGATTCCGTTCCCCCGCTGGTCCGCACCGAGGGCGCCGAGATCGGCGTCCGCACCCAGATCGTTCCCAACCTGACCTCGACGCTTTCGGTCTGGTATCTGCACAGCGATTCCGAGCTGGTCTACGTCGGTGACGCCGGCAACATCGAAGCCGGCGATGCCAGCGAGCGCTACGGCGTGGAGTGGTCGAACTACTGGCGCCCGAGGTCGTGGCTCTACGTCGATACCGAGTTCACCGCCACCGATTCGCGTTTCACCGCCACCGGCGAGGAGATCGAGAATGCCGTGCCCATCAGTTTCTCCGGCGGCATTTCCCTGGGCGAAGCCGTCGGTCCTTTCGGCAGTCTGCGCGCCCGCTATTTCTCCCCCCGCCCCCTCACCGGCGACGGCAGCGTAGAATCGAAGGACGCCTTCCAGGTCAACGCCCGCCTCGGCTACCGCACCACCGGCGGTTGGGAGATCGCCCTCGAGGCGCTCAACCTGCTCGACGCCGACGACAACGACATCGAGTACTACTACGCCTCGCGGCTTCCCGGTGAACCCGCCAGTGGCATCGAGGACCGGCACCTCCACCCCTACGAGCCTCGCCAGATCCGGCTCTCGGTCTCGAAGCACTGGTGAAACCGGGAGCGCTCAGACTGCGGCGGCGAACCATTCCCGCAATCGTTCGCCCATCCAGCGATTCACCTCCCAGAGGTCGGCGACCGGGTTCCGGGTGAAGGGCTCGAGGTGGAGGTAGCCGTCGGTTCCAAACTCGGGCGTCATCGTCATGATCGACTCCCCTCGCGCTTCCCCCGCCCTTCGCAGCACCTTCCACCAAGCGAGGTGACGCTCGACGGCCTGGGCATATTCCGGTGCCCGCGGATCGGGAACCTGCGGTCCCTGGTCGTAGCCGACCCGGGCGTGGACATGCCGACAACGGGAAGCCATCAGTTCAAGCAACTCGGGATCGTCATCCATCACGAGTCGCTCGGCCACGCAGCACCAGTGGCTGAAGTCGCAGGTGATTCCCAGCTCAGGCACCGCCTTCAGCAGATCGCGCGTCACCCAGGGGTGGAAGGTGGAACGGCTCCGGTGCGTTTCCACGGAAATGACGATGCCGTATTCGCCTTCCATCGCCATCACCCGCTCGTGAAACTCCACCTGGGTCCCCAGGTCCCACGCATCGAGCCCGGCTTGGGTGTTCACGAACTTCGGCGCCAGCGGCAGGCTGCGCTCGATGCCACACCGCAGGTCGTCGAGGTGCGATGCCGGCGAAGCCGCGGGATCGGGCACGTAGTTGCCGCCGGTGGTGACCTCGGCGATGAGGCCGAGTCCGCTTCCTTCGAGCAGATCGCCGAAGGCTTCGCGTTCTCCAGGATCCTCCGGCACCGGCCCTTCAATTCCGTCGAAATCCGCTTCGACCGCTTGGCGAACGGCGTCCTCCAGCGTGCCGATGTGTCCCCAGAGCGGCTTGAAAATTTCCAGCTTCATCTTCGTCATCGTGATCGATTCGCCACGTTCACATCGGGCAGCGGCACTCCGTGACCACCCGGAAACCGAGATTGTCCCGCTTCGTCTCCGGCGGCAGGGCATCGCGCCACGAGCTTCGCAGCATGCGAGGCAGGTAGTCCCACCCTCCCCCGCGCACCGCGCGACGGCTTGCATCTTCCGGCTCGTCCCAGGCCAGCGAGGGACGCCAGTTGTCCGAGGTCCACTCGCTGACGTTCCCGTGCATGTCGTGAAGACCGAAGGCGTTGGCCTCGTAGCAACCCACGGGCAGGAGCTGGCCGGGACCAATGCGGCTGCCGTCCTCGGCGTAGAGAAAATTGGCCTGGTCGATCTCGATGGTGTGCCCCGTGAAAAACGGCGTTTCGGTCCCGGCGCGGCAGGCATACTCCCACTCGGCCTCGGTCGGCAGCCGCCACGGTTTGCCGCTGCGCTCGCTGAGCCAGGCGCAGTAGTCGTTCGCCTCGAACCACGAGATCCGCGTCACCGGGAGATCGGGATTGCAGTCGCCGCGCCCGTTCTGTTTCCACGCCTGCCAGTCGCCCACGGTGATGGGGCAGATCGACATCCGGAAAGGTTTCTCGATCACGATCTCCCCGCTCGGCAGTTCGGTGGCGTTGACATACTTGTCGTTCACCACGCCACCACGCACGCCGCGGCCTGCGGGAATCTCGATGCAGGGCGGGATCATGCGACAGTCCCTCCTTTCCCGCCGTCGAAATCGATCTCGCGTCGCGCTTCGGGATTCGCCTTCACCCAGCTTGCGATCTCGCGCCCCGTTGCGATCCAGGCATCGCCCGTCTCCAGGATGGCGCCCACCAGTCTCTCCAGCAACTGCACCCTCGAAGGACGCCCGCTCAACCAGGGATGCAGGGTGAGAACGAAGCAGCAGCCGTAGTCGCGCATGGCCTCGAATTCGCGCCACCAGAGCCGGAAGACCTTGTCGCAATCCTCCGGGATGAAGCCCCAGGCTGGCTCGGCGTTGAAGGCGAACTGCTCCCAGTCTTCCAGCATCCACTGCCCGGGAATCTCCACCAGGCCGTTCTCGTGGAGAAACGGCACATCATCGCGCATCAGGCTGGCGTTGTAGAGAAATCCGCGGCTCTTCAGGAGATCGACCGTGCCCGGGTTGATCTCGAACCAAGGCGCCCGGTAGCCGGCCGGCGGGGCATCCAGATGCTTCCCGAGGATTTCGAGACTGCGGTCGAGCACGGCGGCTTCCTCGTCCGGGGAAAGCGTGGCCAGTTTCTCATGGAGGTGGCCATGGGCACCGACTTCATGTCCGGCGGCGAGCACCGCATCGGTCATCTTCGGATGCCGCTCCACGATCCAGCTGGGAATGAAAAAGGTGGCGGGAACGTCGAGGTGTTCCAGGAGTCCCAGGATGCGCGGCACGCCGACCCGGGGCCCGTAGGCGCACTGTGACATCGTCGTGCGGCGCGTCTCCAGGGCGAGATCCTCGGAAAGCGCGGTGGTTTCCCCGTCGACATCGAAACAGAGCATCACCGCGCAGCGCTTTCCCTCCGGCCAGGCGAAGCGCGGCTCGGGGCGGTAAGGCGAAACGGGAACGGTTCGATCCAGGTCCATGGAGCTCCTTTCTCTCAATCCTTCCATTCTCCCCCGACCACGTTGTCTGGCGGCACCAGGTCGTAGCGTTCCCAACCCGCGGCGATGCCGCCGTCCACCGGAAGCACGACGCCGGTCACGTAGGCGGCCTCCTCCGAGGCGAGAAAGTGGAAGGCGCCCGCGATCTCCTCGGGCTCGGCGAGCCGCCCGAGCGCGGTCCGGCTTTCCACGAACGGAATCTCGGGATTGTCGGGAATCTCCATCACCGCCGGCGTGCGCACGGTGCCGGGACTGACACAGTTCACGGTGATTCCCCGCGGAGCCAGTTCCATGGCCGCGAGCTTCGTCAGGTGAATCACCGCCGCCTTGGAGCTTCCGTAGACCGCCGCGCCCGGCAAGCCGAGCAGGCCGGAAAAGGAACCGGTGTTGATGATGCGCCCGCTCTTTCGCATCAGGCGAGCCGCGTGCTTGATTCCGTAGGCCACGCCGTTGACGTTGACCTCGAAGGTGCGGGAGAAAAGCCGCTCACTGACTTCGTCGAATCCCACCCCAAGCGGTTGGATGGCCGCGTTGTTGACCAGGATGTCCAGGCGGCCGTGGCACCGGTGGATTTCCTCCAGCGCGGAGGCCAGCGCCTCCTCGTCGGAGACATCCACCTCGTAGCCATCGACCCCGGAGGGAAGCGCGCCGGGGCATCGGTCGAGCACCGACACCGACGCCCCGGCGGCGAGAAAGCGTTCCACGATGGCCCGCCCGATTCCCGAGGCGCCGCCGGTGACGACGGCGACCCGGTCTTCGAGGCTGAACATCGCGGTGGTCATGAGGAATCGGCGGTCGTCAGCTTCGGGGAGCGGGTTCCAGGTCGGGCCGTTGCGACGCCGAAGGTTCCCGGTCCATGGTCGGCCAGGTGCCGCGCGCCCGGGCCGCGAGGTAGCGCTGGATGAACCAGATCGGTTTCTCCAGGTGACTGAGCCGCCCACGCTGGTAGCCCGACGAGTAATAGCCGCGCTGCACCGCCGTGCAGACCTCCATGTCCTCGAGGTGGAAGGACACCGACTGGTCGATGCCCCTCGCCAGCATGGTGTCGAAGTCCGGATGCTTCACCGTCGATTTCGGCACCAGCATGGTGGTCGTCAGCCTGATGCTGTCCGGTCCCAGCGGCTGGGTCCGATACCAGATGGCACAGTCGGCGGTGACGAGGAACTTGAACATCGGGAACCCGAGAAACAGCCCCCACTCGAAGCGATCCTCCCCGGTGACCTCCGGGATCGGCGGGAAGGTGTCCCACTGCTCGCCCCGGGCCTCTTTCTCCGCGATTTCCTCGCGCAGGGCCGGCTTGAGCGGAAGGTGGCACTTGATGTAGTGGGCCTTTTCCTGCTCCGTCCAGGTGTCCCGGGCCGGCATCATCGGCTGCAGCGTCTTGCTGTGGGCACCGGCGTGGTGGTAGGACTCCATGAAGTTCTCCGTAAGCACCTTCCAGTTGAACGGGCAGTCCCACTCGCGGGCGAAGACCAGTTCCATGTCGGCGAGATTCCACCGTTCCAGGTGTCGGCCGAGGCCCGCATACTGCTCCGCCACCGACGCGGGCGCGTCGCCATCGAGATTCACGAAGACGAAACCGTTCCAGACTTCACTGCGGTAGGTCTTGAGCCCCCACTCGTCGCGATTGAAGCCGCGGGCCTCCTGCATCTCCGCGCAGGCCTTGAGCTTGCCGTCGAGTTCAAAGGTCCACGAGTGGTAGGGACAGAGCAGCAGTCGCGTGTGCCCGCAGTCCGACTTTCCGTCGCGGGCTTCGGCGGGATGGTGCCCGTCGTGGCCGAAGCCGGGCGGCATGATGTCCATGCCGCGATGCGGACACACCCGGGAGTGGACGTGAACATCACCGCTCTTGTCGCGGATGACCAGCAGCGGCTCGCCGAGCATGTCCACGTTGAGAAAATCCCCGATCTCGGGAATCTGCGAGACGTGAGCGAGGCAGAGCCACTCCTTGCGAAAGACGTTCTCGACCTCCCAGTCGAAAAAGTCCGGTGAGGTGTAGGCCTGGGCCGGCAGAGTGATGCTGTCCTCGAAGGGCAGATCCGCGGTTCGCTGGATCTCGGCGAGGATGTCTTCGACCGGCATTCCCGGCTGCGCGCCCCGGCTCCCGGCATGGCGGGAAAAAGGAAGAGGATCCGCGGGCAGGGCGCAGGCCTTGCGGATCTCGGTTTCGGATACTTTGAGCATGTTGGTAAAGGGAAAAATGAAGAGAAAGAAACAAGGGTGTGATCCACCCGGCTCCAGCGCGCGCGATCGGGAGCGCGCCTCATCGTGGTGACCGGGTGGCCGCGGAGTTGAAAACGAAAGCAGCTTTCATTCCGCCCCGCGGATCGAGTCTTTCCCTTCTCAGCAACCGAGGAACACGAAGCTGTAGAGCGTAATCCCAAGCAGACGCAAGGTCGCACGTGCATCGTGATTCACCGAACCGGCGCGATGGATGGAAGGCTTCCTCATGGAACTGCGTTACGGTCGATTCTCCCCGCACTCCCGGGGCTTCCCCTCACTTCCCGTAGCCCGACTCCGCCAGCGATTTCATCGGTCCGAAGGCGATCCCGGCATCCGGCGGATGAGTCTTCTGGCAGACACCGAACTTCACCCACCACTCGTTGGTGAGTTTCCAGTGATCCATGATCTGGCCGTTCTTGCCCACGGGTGGCTCGCCCTCGGCCACGCCCATGAAGGCCGACGATTCCGGCCAGCCGAACACGTAGAGCCCGCCATCCTTCGGCCCACCATCGGCGCCGATCACGGCCTCCACGTCCTTGATGTCGAACTGGATGGCGTCGGCGATGATCTGGTTGGCCTCGGCGGTGTTCTCCTTCCAATACGCGACCGCGTCGAAGTAGGCCTTCATCACCTTGGCGGCAAGTTCCGGCTTCCCGTCGAGAAAGGAACCGCTCATGTACATCCCGTCGGCCAGGAGACCGGTCTCCTGGTAGTAGGGATCCTTGGAGGTGGACACCACCTTGGATCCCTCCAGCGTCTCCAGCACCTGCTGACCGAATGGCTCCCAGAACTCACCGGCCTGCACCTTTCCGCTCACCATGGCGGCCACGGCATCATCCATGATGACGTTGACGTACTCGACCTCGTCGAACTTCACCCCGTTCTCCTCGAGAAAGATTCCCATGTAGATCTGGGTGAGTCCCCCCTCGAGCACGGCGACCGACTTCCCTTTCAGGTCGGTCGCTTTCTCGATCCCGGGCGCGAAGAGAATCTTGTCGGTGCCGTAGGAGGCGTTGGTGTAGGCGACCAGTTTCACAGGCACACCTTCCTCCGCGGCGATGGGGCCGTATTCGACCGTGCTGGACGTCACATCGAGTTGGCCCGCGCTCATCAGTCCGAAGCTCTCGTAGGGATCTTCGATGATCTTGATGTCGAGGTCGAAGCCCTCCGTCAGGCCCTTCTCCTTGGCCACGAACCAGAAGCCGTAGCCCGGCCAGGAAAAGAGCGAGACGCTGACGGTTTCCGTTTCCCCCGCCGGTTTCTCCGGTGCCGGATCGGATTGTTCGGCATTTCCAGGTTCAGGAGCCGACTCTGAGCACGAGGTCAGAGACAGGGTGAATGCCACTGCGAAAACGGCTGGCAGGAGGAACTGGCGAATGTGTTTCATAGAAGCTGGGCGGGGCGATGGGGGCTTCGTTGAAACCGAAAAGGGGAGCTTAAGGTGTGCCACTTCCCTTTTCTTCTGCGCGACGGGGATTACCGATGCTCTTTCTCGGTAATACCAGCCGATGGAATTGGCTGTGGAACACCTGATTCGGGTCGTTTGCAGCGCGCGACCTGAATGGGGCGTGGTGCCAGCATCGCGCCGAGTTCAGAACAGAATCTCCCCCCCCTCCCCCTTTTGTCATGGGTTGGATGATTCTGCCGATTGGTATCGTAGCCGCGGGCTCACAGGGGGCAGTCCCCGCAGGAATCGTTCGAATCGAACCGGCATGAAACCGCGATACTCGCTACGATCAAGGCAGAAGGAGATTGGGCAGAGAGTCGCTGGAACTCGCCAGCTTGCTCCATATGCTCGAAAAACGGCATCGTTTCTCCTCGCTACCGCCCCCGTTCGGTTTACTTTTTTTGACCCGAACCCGGAGGGGGCCTGGAGATCGTCCACGATACGAACGAATTCGCGGGCGAATGATGGATGGCCTTGCCATGCAGTCCAACATGCGCCTGGATAGGGACATTGGACCGGAGACAAATACTGAGAATGTCGGAAGTTCTCCCCGGTTTCCCCACCCCGTAACAACCCACCCGAATTTGGACTCGATCAAATTGTTCGCGATTTTTTCCTGTCTGCTGACCGGTGGCATCGTGGCGGCCCACAGCCAGACCAGCGCCGACGTTGTCGTATACGGTTCCACTCCCGGCGGTTTCTGCGCGGCGATCGCCGCCGCCCGCGAGGGTGCTTCGGTGATCCTGCTCGAGCCGACCCAACACGTCGGAGGGATGAACACCGGCGGGCTCAGCTTCAGCGATTCCAACCAAATGTACCGCGAAACGTTGATGGGTCTGTTCCACGAGTGGCACTTGCGCATTCAACAGGACTACGAGAGCCGCGGAATCGCTCTTCCCTATGACGTGAACATCAAAGACCAATCCCGTTGGTCCTATGAACCCCATGTGGCTTCGCGGGTCACCCACGCGATGCTTTCCGAGGCTGGCGTCACCGTTCTCACGGGTCGCTACCTGGAGTCTGTCACCAAAATAGGACCGCGCATCACCGATGCCGTGACAAAGGACGGCACATTCACGGGCCGAGTATTCATTGACGGCAGCTACGAGGGCGACCTGATGGCGGCCGCCGGCGTGAGTTGGACGATCGGTCGCGAAGGCAAGGCCGAATTCAATGAACCCCGTGCCGGAAAGCGCTACCCGAAAGGTATGATGAACATCGACGGTCTCGATGCGGATGGCGATCCGTTGCCATTCATCACCACCACGGATGGGGGCGACGAGGACGCAGGCGACGACAACATCATGACGTACAGCTTTCGGTTGTCTCTGACCAATGATCCCGCCAAACGGATCCCGATGCCCACTCCGACCGATTACGACCCGGCTCGCTTCGAGCTGATGCGGCGCTACGTGCAGGCGGGTGGAAACTCCATCGGATTCGATCGCTATGGCGTCCCGGGGGACAAGGTGGATGGCAACAACTCGATCGGTCGGCAGTTTTCGCTGGGTCTCGTCGGTGGCGCCAAGGATTGGGCCACGGCCGACGAAGCCGGGCGGGCCGCGATCTTCGAGGAGCACAAGCAGTACACACTCGAGTTTCTTCACTTCCTCTCCCATGACCCGGTTTTCTCCCAGTCGCAGCGCGACAGCAACGCCAGATGGGGATTGTGTGCGGACGAGTTTCCCGGCAGCGGTCATTGGCCGCCCCAACTCTACGTGCGCGAAAGCCGCCGCATGCAGGGAATGTATGTCCTAACCGAGAACGACATCATCGACAATCCGGCCAAGGAGGACCCGATCATGATCTCCTCCTTCCCGATCGATTCCCACGACTGCCAACGCATCGCCTATCCCGATGGAGGGGTTCGCAACGAGGGTACGATTTTCCCGGTGCGGGAACCGGGAAACACCGGACGAGGATACCCCTATCAGGTCCCGTATCGGGCAATTCTGCCGCGCCCCACCGAATGCGACAATCTCCTGGTTCCCGTGGCGCTGTCCTGCACGCATGTGGCCATGTCCTCGTTGCGGATTGAAGCAACCTGGATGCTGATCGGACAAAGTGCGGGAATCGCGGCGGCGATGGCGGCGGATCGGGACGTCGCCGTGCAGTCCCTGCCGTATCAGGATCTGAAACTCCGCCTGCTCGCGCACGGCCAGGTTCTCACCTTGCCGGAAGCCTACCAACCGCTGGAAGGCACCGTGCTTGATGATTCTGACGCCATTCTGGAAGGCACATGGAACACCTCGACGAATTTTTCTCCCTTCGTGGGCGAAGGCTATCGCTACACCGGGAGTGCTTACACGCCAAACGATGGCTCGGCCACGGCCACGTTTCGATTCACCGCTCCGGAGGCGGGAATCTACCAACTCAACATGGCCTATTCGCCTCATGAAACCCGTGCCACCGAGGTGCCGCTGAACGTGACAAGCGGTCCGCATGTGATCGACTTCTCGATCGACCAAACCGAAGCGCTTCCGCCAGGCAGCGTGGTGCGTGAGATCGGCACGGTTGAATTGGTGGCCGACCAGGAATCCACGATCACGGTCGGAAGCACCGGCACCACCGGTTTTGTGATCCTCGATGCCATTCAACTGATCTTTGAAACGCCGCGCATCAGCTTTCTTGATTGGATCAAAGGATTTCCGGGGCTGGGAGGACAAACCGATCCTGGAGATGATCCCGACACGGACGGGATTCCCAATGGAATAGAGAATTTCTTCGGAACGAATCCGGGAGAGTTCTCCCTGGGGCTTGGCTCTTTCAAAACGGGAGCAAATACCCTGACCTTTACCCATCCCTTCAATCCGAATCCGGCCCACGATCTCACGGTCCGCTACCAATGGTCGAAAGACTTGGTATCCTTTCGTGATGGCGGCACCACTGACGATGAGGGCACCAGAGTGGACTTCACAACCCTGGCGAACTCCCCGCGCCCGGGCATCGCTACGGTAACCGCTGCCATCAGCGGGACAGAAACCGACAGGCTCTTTGTGAGGCTGGAGGTCTACTGATGCGGTAGCGCCACCTGTGAAACCAAACAGGAATAGGATTCGGAGAGTCAAGTCCTAGACCTGTTGCCAAAAGGAATTGCCGAAATTTCGCGTCGCAATTTTCGCCAGGCAAGGAGCTCGAGCGGGAGGGTAGCGAGCTACCTGACCGAACATGGAACGACGCACCGCGGGAATTGCGGCCGAATCCCCATCCATCGATGCGAAGCACCGCAAGCCTTCCCTGCGAAAAAATCTTCTCATTTCGGCAAGAAATTTTGGCAATGGGTCTATACAAAGCGTTCTCTCCATCCCGCAGCCACGGGCGGCCAATCAGGCTGATTACGCCCGCGGAATCTATCCACCATTGTCTCGATCTCGTGACCCATCGTTCGAAACCGTCGCGATCCGCTATTCCTGTTCCGGCCGTGACTCCGACCACTCCAACTTCAGCGGGACCGGCGTGCCTTGATCCCAGGTTCCCGTCATGACTTTCCTGCCGACTTCGGCTCTATAGCTTCCCTTGACCGTCTCGACGTCCAGTTCGAGTTGTCGCCCTTCGACCTTCAACCGATCCACGGGCAGCGCCCCGGAAAATTGCGTGGGACTGTACAGCCACGCCTCTCCGACATCGCCGACCACCTCGATCTGGAGAATGACGAACAGTCCTCCCTCGCCTCCGATCATGCCCGACCAGTAACCGGTGAGCCTCGACAGGTCTCCCTCGACTCGCTGCTTCAGGAATCGGAGCAGTTCGGGAGGCAGCCGGTCAGCCCGATCCAGGTTCAGCGGCATGGTCTTTTCTTGTTCGACCTGTCCCTCGAACCTGCCATCCGCGAACGTTCCCACATACTTCCCACCGATCTCCGGAAAGTCCGCGGAAAAGGTTTCGCCGTCGAAGGTGGCCGAGGTCGAGGGGATTCCCCGGATGGTCTGGTCTAGACTGTGGAGGACCACCTGACCGTTCTCCGAGATCCGGATGAATTGGCGCAACTCGGTGCCGTTGGCATCCAGGGTTCCGGACCAGAATCCGGCGATCGCCTTGAAGTCGCCCTCGACCTTCGTCCCAACGGGCGGTTCCGCGCTGTTGGTCAGCATGATCTCCGCCATCCGCTTTTCCGGA
>JAUIGT010000065.1 GCA_030432615.1 Verrucomicrobiia bacterium | reverse complement strand
AGGTTGCGAGGCGCTCGCTTCCGAATCGCTCGCGCGGAGAGGCGAAGGCGCGGAGTGGATGAGGGTGAAAAGAAATCCGAAGAGGAGGAGGCGGCTCATGGGGAAAAGGTGGCGGCGGTCTGGTTCATCTCGCGGTTCCATTGGTCCCAGGCGGTCTGCATGGTCTGCAGGCGATCGGGATTCTCGGTGGAAAGGTCGGTGGTTTCGCCAGGATTGTCACCGAGGTGAAAGAGTTCGGCCTTTTTCCTGTTTCGGGTGGCGACGAGTTTCCACGGGCCTTCCCGCATGGCGGCATGAGTGCGCGTGCGCCAGAAGAGCGGGCGATCGGGGAGAGCTGTTCCCTCGAAGAGCAGCAGTGACAGGTCGATGCCGTCCAGGGGAAGAGCGTCGAAGTCGGCTCCGGCCAGCCGGGCGAAGGTGGGGAAGAAGTCGTTGGTGTGAGCGAGGTCATTGGTAACGCCGGCCTCGATGCGGCCGGGCCAGGAAAAGAGGGTGGGAACGCGATGGCCGCCCTCGTAGACCTCGGTCTTCTGGCCGCGCCAGGGACCGTTGCTGGAAATGTTGCGGAATTTTTTTCCGTAGGTCAGGTAACCGCCGTTGTCGGAGGTGAAGACGACGAGGGTGTTTTTCTCGAGACCGTGATCGCGCAGCGCGGCGACGATTTTCCCGACGCTGGCGTCGAGCGATGCGATCATCGCCTTCACGTGGGGCGCCACGTTTTCCGGATCGGGAATGATGCCCCACTTGTCCTCGTGCCACGACTTCCCGGCCTCGCGCTGGGCGGGATCGTCCGGCCCCTGCCAGGGAAAATGGATGGCCAGGTGGGGCAGGTAGAGGAAGAAGGGACGGTCGCGGTTCGCCTCGATGAAGGTGAGGGCGTGACGGGTGAGCAATTCAGTGGTGTAGCCCTCCTCCGGAGCGAGTTCCTCGTCACTCCACCAGTCGGGATTGCCCGAACGATCGATATGGGTGTGGTAGTCGCCGTCGCCGGAGGCCAGGCCGCGAAAGACATCGAAGCCCTGCCGGGTCGGGAAGAGGTCGGGCTCGTAGCCGAGGTGCCACTTGCCGAAGCAGCCGGTTGCGTAGCCCTGCTCGCGCAACACTTCGGCGATGGTGACCGACCCGAGCGGCAGGCCGAGTTCGCGTTGCGTGGTTCCCGAGAGCGCTCCGTCGAAGATCTCGCCGAAGGCCTGCGGATAGCGGCCCGTCAGGATCGAGGCCCGGGTCGGGCTGCACATGGCGCCGCCGCTGTGGAAATCGGTGAAGCGCAGTCCGCCCGCTGCCAGCGCGTCGAGATGCGGCGTCTCGTTGATCTCGCTCCCGTAGCACCCGAGGTCTCCCCACCCGAGATCGTCCGCGACGATGAGCACGAGGTTGGGAGGCTCCGCCTTCGCCGCCACGGGACCGCCAGACACCAGCGTCCACACCAATACCAGCGGGAAAATGCAAAGAGAGAAGTCGCGATTCATGGGGCGGGTCCCTCAGTTCGTCGCGTTCAACAACGGATCCAGGAAGTCGTAGAGTTCCTTCGTGGCGGGATCATCGGGCTTTCCGAGATCGTTGTTCAGGCGGCTGTGATTGCTGTCCCGCTTTCCGTAGGCCTTGACGGGGATTCCCACTTGTTTGAGCACGTCTTCGAATCGAAGAGCCTGCGCCCGGGTATTGGGATTTCCCGGGAAGTAAAGGATGAGGAAGGGAGGTATCCCTTTGTCTTCGGCCACATGCGTGACCGCTGAGAAATCGATGTGCTTCTGCGGATCGTTCCCGAATTTCTGCCGATGCCCGAAAGTGGGAAGCGGACGTCCGTAGAGCTGTTCGAGGAGCTCGGCGGTGGTGATGATCTTGGGAATGTCGTAGGTGTCTCCATCGACTGGCACGCAGCCCTTGAGCACGGTGAAGGGAACCCTTTCCGCCTCGAGATAGCGGTCGTCGGTGCAGATGAGTGCCGCCAGTTGGGCGCCGGCGGAATGCCCGCCGACAACCATGCGATTCGGATCGCCCCCGTAATCGATGATGTTCCCATGGACCCAGCTGATCGCCTTGGCGACATCGCCGATGAGCGTTTCCATTTCGACTTCCGGCAGGAGCCGGTAATTGGCCGACACGAAAATCATGCCGCGTTCCGTCAGCACCTTCGGTTTCAAGGCGACATCGCCCTTGTCCCCGGCTTGCCAGCCTCCGCCATGAATCCAGAACATGACGGGCAGTTTCTGGTCGGCGGGCTTTTCTGGGGTGTAGACATCGAGAACCTGTCGCGCATGACCACCATCGACGTAGGGAATGTCGGCGGTCTTCTGCTGGGCGTTGGCATCGCGGAGAATGAGCGACAGGAGGGCGGCGGCGAGCAGGAGGGCTTTCAATTTCATCGGTCGTTGTTCAGGCGGGTGATGGCCCCCGAGAATAGGCGGATCGCTTCGGAAGCGGCAACAGGGAGCGTGGGCGCAAACCGGGGACCCGCTTTTTCATCGGGTGCGATCTCGCTCGATCTCGGCGGTCCAGGCTTCGAGCGCGGCGTTCATGGTTTTCACCCGGTCGGGGTGCTCGGTGGCGAGGTCGTTGGCTTCGGCCGGGTCGGCCTCGAGGTCGAACAGCATGGGCGGAAGGTCGGAGGGGCCTTCGGGCAGGTTCTTGGTCACGAAGGGGCGCACCAGTTTCCAGCGTCCGTCGCGCACGGCGGCGTTGTGGGAGTAGAGCGGCTTCCATCGATTCCATTGCCAGAAACGATGGGGCGGCGCCGCGAACTCGCCGCCTTCGAGGACCGATCGGAAGCTGACGCCATCGAGGGGGAGTGGTTCCCGATCGTCGGGAAATGGAAGGTCGCAGAGATCCACCAACGTCGGCAGCACGTCGGCGAAATGGATCGGCGTGTCTGATTCGGACGGACCGAACCGGGCGCGCCAGCGGACGAGGAAGGGAACGCGGATCCCGCCTTCGTGAACCTCATACTTCGCGCCGCGCAGCTGGCGGTTGAAGCGCTTTTCGACCAGCGGATCCGGACCGTTGTCGCTGGCGAAAATCACGATCGTGTTCTCGGCGATACCAAGCGTGTCGAGCTCGGTCAGCAGGGCGCCGATGCCTTCGTCCATGATCTCGATCATGGCGTAGACGGCGGCCGTTTCCTCGGGGAGCCCCCTGTCGAGAAAGGGTTTCACCCGCTCGGCGGGAGCATCGATGGGACGATGGGGGGCGTAGTGGGCGAGGTGAAGGAAGAAGGGTTCGTCGCGATGGCGGCGGACGAAATCGATGGCGCGATTCGACAGCTCGGTGGTCAGGTAATCGTCCTCGTCCTGGAATTTCTCCTCCGTGCCGTTGATGTCGAGGCGGAAGCGAAAGTAGCGGGGGGCCATGAGGTGACCGAGGAAGACGGCGGTTTCATCGAAGCCGCGTTTCAACGGGTGGTATTCCGGACGGATGCCGAGGTGCCACTTGCCGATGATGCCGGTACGATAACCGCCGGCGCGAAAGCGATCCGCGAGCGTGGTCTCCTCGAGCCGCAGGCTGGTGAGCGCGGGGTATTTCTCCATGTTCAGCGTGACCACGCCGGTGCGGTGCGGGTAGCGACCGGTGAGGAGTGAAGCTCGCGCGGGAGCGCAGACGGGCGAGCCGGAGTAGGCGCGCGAAAACCAGACGCTTTCCTCTTTCAGGCGGTCGAGGTTTGGCGTGCGGCTGGCTTCGTTGAAGCAGGAGAGATCGCCCACCGCCATGTCGTCGGCGAGGATGAGAATGACGTTGGGTTTCTCGTCGGCGGATTGAGCGGCAATGGCGCTGATCCCGAGGAAGAGAAATTGAAGGACAACTCGAGGGAGATTCATGGGGCGTGGTTACCGGGTTCCGTGAGCGGTTCTTGGAAGTTGTTTCTCCATCAGCGTTTCCAGATCCGAAATCGTTCCGGTGTAGCGATCGCGTCCGATCAGGTTCTCGGTCTCGAGTGGATCGGATTCGTGGTCGTAGAGTTCGCGTGCGCGTGGCTGACCGGTCGACCAGTCGCGCCACTCGGTGTAGCGATAGCGATCCCCGCGGATGGAGTAGCCCATCACCTCGGGTTGCTTCCCACGCAAATAGTTGGGACGCGGTGTCTGGGTGATGGCGATGTCTTTGACCGTCGCCTCGGGGTCGGCGAGAACCGGAACCAGCGAGACGCCTTCCAGTTCCTCCGGCGCGTCGAGGCCGCAGAGATCGGCGAGGGTGGGATAGAGGTCGAGCAATTCGACCAGGGAGTTCGTTCGCCGGCCATCCTCATAGCCGGGTGCATCGATGATGAGCGGCACGTGGGCATCGAGTTCGAAGGCGGTGGTCTTGCGGGTGAGTCCGTGTTCGCCGAGGTGGAGCCCGTGATCGGACCAGAAGACGACGACGGTTTTCTGCCGCAACCCGAGCGCGTCGAGTTCATCGAGCACCTTTCCGATCTGGGCGTCGAGATAACTGATGGCGGCGAGGTGGCCGTGGTGCATTTCGCGGAGCAGCGCCGCCTCCTTCTCGCCGTCGAAACGATCCTTGGTCAGGGCGATGTCGGGCACTCCGGCGGGCGGCGAGAGGTGGGTGGGGAGCGGAATCTTCTCCGGATCATAGAGGTCCCAGTATTTTTTCGGCGCGTTGAAGGGCGTGTGCGGTTTCCAGAAGCCGACCGCGAGGAAGAAGGGATCGCCCTTCTCGTGGATGGCACGCATCGTCTCGAGGGCGGTTTTCGCGACCCGGCCGTCGAAGTAAGCTTCATCGGGAACATCGCGGCATTCGTGACCGAGTCGGCCCGAGGCGAGGTTGGGCGGGACCTCTCCCTCGACCTGTGGCTTGTCGTTGGCGTGGCTGTTGTAGTGTAGCGCCGAGGGCACGCTCCAGGAATCGGGGTCGCCTTTCCAATCATCCTGTCGCCAGTTGTGGAAGATCTTGCCGACGCATTGGGCGTGGTAGCCCTTCTGCTTGAAGAGTTGCGGGAGCGTCACGGTATCGGGCCGGTTCTCGCGGAAGTGGGTGACGAGGTCCCAGACGCGGAGCGTGTCCGGGCGCAGTCCGGTGAGGACCGAGGCGCGGGAGGGATTGCAGACGGTCTGCTGGCAGTAGGCCCGCTCGAAAAGCGTTCCCCGTTCCGCGAGGCGGTCGATATTCGGCGAGAGCACATGCGGGCTCCCGTAGCAGCCGAGTTCCACGCGGAGGTCATCGACGGCGATGAAAAGGACGTTGGGTTTTTCGGTGGCGGTGCCGGAAGAGATCGCCATCAGGGAAACGAAGAGACCGAGGGCGGAAACGACAATTCGGCGGGGAAGGGGACACATGACAGGAGAATCGACCAAGAAACAGGGGCGGAGAGAGAGTCGGCAGTGAAACATTCTCCCGCTTTCCCGGCAACTCCTCGAAGGCGTGAGTGACTGGCGTGAATGCTTTTCCAAACCGCTCGGTTTCGTGGAGCTCAGCTGGTCCAGCAGAGTTTATCCAAGAGAAAATCGATCAGTCGCTGGGTACTTTTCGGTGAGGGATTCTTCGAATCGGAGGGTAGGGAATCGACGTCGGGAAACACCTGCGCGATCAGGCGGTAGAGATCCGAATCTGGGTTCAGGGTCGCCTTGGCTCCGTCGTGCTTCTTTGCGCCAGCCGAGGCGCGGGTGAGCAGAAACGCGACTTCCCAGAGAGTGAGAAGCTTCAGGAATTCGGAGTCTGGGGCTTCCTCGTCGGTGCGCAGGGAGAGAGTCTCGAGGGTCGCGAAAGGATTCGGGTTTTCCTCCTGGAGGAGGGAATTCCAAGTGGCTTGGATCGGCCCTTCCATCAGGAGCGGAAGCAGGGTCGGCGATCCACTGGCAAGCGCTTCGAATTCCCAGGCAACACGGATGTCTCGATAGGCTGGCTGAGCGAGGTCGGTGATTAGACTTCCATTCGGCGAGACAAGGATGGCTTCGTGGCATCCCAGGCAGACCAGCACCTGGACGGTCTCGCCTGTCTCGTTGAATTCGGCGGCGAAATCCGCGTGATAGCCGCCGCAGAGTTTGGGGCCGGTGTAGGGAAGGAAGGAGGAAGGTGCGGTGAGATGTTTGGCGAGAGTCGCGAGCGTCTCTGGAGCGAGGCGGGCGGGCTTGTCGTGGAAGCGGTACCCTGCCACTTGGCGGTTGGGAGCGTTCCACAATTCACGCCGAAATTCCTCCGGAGCCTGGAATGGGTGAGGAAGGCCGCGCAGGACCTGGACGAGTTTGGCGCCAGTTCCGGGAGCGACCCGCGGCAAGCGAGAAAAGTCGGCATCGACCGACGGGATATGGGCACGGCCGGTGAATCGAAGATCGGCTCCGAGACGCGTGTTCCAGGCTGCGGTCAGCGCGAGTGCTATCGCAAGCAACAAACCGAGCGAAAGCCGGACCAACCTTCTCTTCATGGAGTCACCCTACCGGAAGGCGAGGGAGAAAGAGGAGATCTTTCGCTTCGCTTCCGCGTGGACGGTGAAGGGGGCGACCGAGAAAACAATGCCTCCTATTTCGCGATCGCTTCCCGGATCGCCTTCGCCACCTGGCTGCCGAGGAGATCGTAGCCTTCGCTGTTGAAGTGGACGTCCTGGGGGTTCTGGACCTCGTCGAGGTGGGGCGTGATGAAGGTGAAGAGGTCGTCGGTGGCGACGCCGTTTCGTTTCATGACCTCGGTGGCGATGGCATTGCGCTCGACGATGGCGGTCGTCATTTCGGGGCCTTCCTTTCCGTCGGGCGGGATGGGCGTGGTGCTGGCCCAGAGGACGGTGGCGCCGGTGGCCTTCAGGCGGGTGACGATTTCCTCCAGCCTTTGCTCGTAGTCGGCCGGAGGAGTCTTGCGGTCGTGGATGCCGAAGTTGAAATGGATCGCGTCCCAGTTTCCGTCGCCCAACCAGATGTCGAGCTTCTTGAGGCCGGTTGCGGTGGGGCCGCAGTTGGCGGGTGCCCGGTGGACGTTGGCCTCGCCCTTCATTTCGCGGCGTACCGCCTGGGTGTAGCCGCGGGAGACCGAATCGCCGATGAGGAGCACGCGGGGCAGGGCGGGATCGTCCCTCACGAAGTCCCAGGCATTCGATTGGCCGGCAACTTTCTGCTTCTTGTGAATGGGCAGGTAGAAGTTGCCGAGTTCCGACTGGAGCACTTCCTCCCAGGCGCGTTCTTCGGGTGGCAGCTTGGCGACCAGCGCGGCGTAATCGGCATCGATCTTGGCTTCGGCGGCGGCTTTTTTCGCCGCCGCTTCCTCGGCGTTGGTGGGTTCGGGCTGCTTGTCCGCGGCCTTTGACAGGGACGGTGTCACAAGGAGCAGGGCCGAGATGAGGTGGAGGGGGAGTGTTTTCATGAGGTGAAGCGAAGACTGGTTCATCAGAGCCAAAAACGACCGTTTCCCGGAATCGAGGTGAACCGGATTCCGCCGATGGCAAAAGGGCGTCGGTTTCGGCCCGATGTCTACGCCAGGATGTCCGTGACCACGTTTCCGTAGATGTCGGTCAGGCGGAAATCACGGCCGGACCAGCGGAAGGTCAGGTTCTCGTGGTCGAGGCCGAGGAGGTGAAGAATCGTGGCGTGGAGATCGTGGACGTGGACCTTGTCCTCGACGGCTTCGTAGCCGAGTTCGTCGGTCTGGCCGTGGGCGTAGCCGCCCTTCACGCCGCCGCCGGCCATCCAGGTGGTGAAGCCGCTGGCGTTGTGGCTGCGACCGTCGCCGTTTTCGACTTCGGGGAGCCGGCCGAACTCGCCGCCCCAGACGACGAGGGTGTCCTCGAGCAGGCCTCGCTGTTTCAGGTCGGTGAGGAGCCCGGCGATGGGTTTGTCGGTTTCGCGCCCATTCTTCTCGAGATCTTTCTTCATGTTCCGATGCTGATCCCAGTTGGTGTGACTGAGCTGGACGAAGCGGACGCCGCGCTCGGCGTAGCGACGGGCCATCAGGCACATGCGACCGAAATTGTCGGAGGGGCCGCCATCGATACCGTAGAGATCGAGGGTGGCCTGGGATTCGCGGCCCAGGTCCATGACCTCGGGAACGGCGTCCTGCATCCGGGCGCCGAGTTCGAGCGAATCGATGACGCCCTCGACCGCGGGATCGTGGCCGCGACGATCGAGATGACGGCGGTTGAGACGCTGGATGAAATCGAGCTGCTGGCGCTGCTGGTTGTAAGAGAGGTGGGGCGACTCGATGTCGCGAATGGTGACGTCCTTGACCGACTGGCCCATGCGACCGATCCGGGTGCCCTGGTAGCAGGCGGGGAGAAAGGCGCTGCCGTAGTTCTGCGCGCCGCCGAGGGTTTCGGAGGGATTGATGGTGATGAAGCCGGGCAGGTTCTCGTTTTCCGTCCCCAGCCCGTAGAGAATCCACGATCCCATCGAGGGCCGGGTGAACTGGAAGCTGCCGGTGTGGAAGAACGGGACCGCGGTCGGGTGCGAGGCGGTGTCGCCGTGCATGCTCTTGATGACGCAGAGGTCGTCGGCGTGGCGCTTCGCGATTTCCGGGAAGAGTTCGGAAATCCAGAGCCCGCTCTCACCGTGCTGGGCGAAATCCCAATGCGACTTGAAGAGGGAGGTCTTCCGCCATTTCTCCCCGTGCCGCTTCGCCAGCTCGGGCTTGGGATCGAAGGTGTCCATCTGCGACGGACCGCCGTCCATGAAGAGAAAGATGACCCGCTTGGCCCGTTCAGGGAAATGGGCGGGACGCCGGGCGAGCGGATTGTTCGCGGCGGCAACCGGAGCCGAGGCGGCGGAGGCTCTTCCAGCGAGCCCGGCGAAGGCGAGGTAGCCGAATCCGCAGGCGGCGTCGCGGAGAAGGTCGCGGCGGCTGACGAGCGGGTGAGAATGGGAAAAAGGATTCATCGGTCGATCGGTCAGTAGACGTAGCGGAACTCGGCGGTGGCGAAGAGCGACTGGGCGAAAGCGGCCCAGGCGTCGGCCGGTTTTTCGGCGGGATAATCGGTCACGAAAGCAAGAGCGTCCGAAAGCTCCTGCGTATCGGGTGCGCGGCCCAGGGCTTGCTCGAAGGCGGCGCGGATGCGGGTCTCGCTATTCTCGGCCTTCATGGCGAGCAGGCGCGTGCCGGCTGCTTCGGCCTGTTCGGCGACGAATTCGTTGTTGAGGAGAAAGAGTGCCTGGCCGGGCACGGTGGTCACGGCGCGTTCGCCGGTGGCGAGGGTGGATGGAGCGCAGTCGAAAGCCTCGGCCATGGGCGGCGCGTAGAAGCGGACCACCGGGAGATAGACGCTGCGCCAAGGGCGATGGGCCTCGAGCGGGGCCGTCTTGACCTGGCGTTCGAGGCAGCCGTCGCCCATCGCGGCGACGACCGATCCCTGCTCGGGTCGGGAGGGATCGAGTTCACCGCTGAACGCGAGCATGGCGTCGCGAAGCGGTTCGAACTCAAGCCGGCGGGGCCGCATTCGCCAGAGCGAGACGACGTCGGGGTCGACCCGGTGCTTGGCCTCGTTGTGGTGGGAGCTTAGTTGATAGGTCTGGCTGGTGACGATCTCGCGGATCAGGGTTTTTACCGACCACTCGTTGTCCATGAAACGAACCGCGAGCCAGTCGAGCAATTCGGGATGGGAAGGCTCGGCGCCGAGGATCCCGAAGTTGTCGACCGAGGAAACGAGGCCCTGTCCGAAGAGGTGCTTCCAGACTCGATTGACGAAGACGCGGGCGGTGAGCGGATTCTCCTCTTGGGTGAGCCACTCGGCGAGGGCGAGCCGGCCGCTGGTTTTCGGATCGATGGCCGGCGCATCGCCTTGGGTGAGGACGGCGGGAAAGCCGCGCGGGACGACATCGCCCTTGTTGCCGGGCACGCCCTTGATGCGGATGGGAACGTCGACCGGTTTTTCGGCCTCGCGGACCGCCATGGCCCATTCGACCTCTGGCTCGGGCAGCTTTTCGAGGGCAGCGAGGGTGGCCTCGGCCTCGGCTTTCTCCTGCTGGAGTTCCTTGATCTTCCCCTCCAGTTCCGGCGTGAGATTGTCCCGTGGGATGGCGACGAGGGCCTTGCTCGTCCGGCTGCGAGCGGCTTGCACTTCGGAGCGTTCCTTGCCGCGTTTCTCGAGGGTGAGCCGGGCCTTTTCCGCGTCGCCTTTCACCGCGAAGAGATCGGAGAACAGCCGGTTGCTGCCGGCGCCTTTCCCAGGAACGGTGCCGTGGAGCGACTCGGTGCTCGCGAAGATGCCGGCGAGTCCGTAGTACTCGGCGGTGGAGATGGGATCGTACTTGTGATCGTGGCAGCGGGCGCAGGCGATGGTGAGCCCGAGGACCGATTTGCTGAGGGTATCGATCTGGTCGTCGATGAGGTCGAGGTTGTCGGTGTCACCGGTGAGATGGTTCTTCGGACCGAGGGCGAGAAAGGCGGTGCCGAGGGTCTGATCGACCTGTTCCTCACGGGAGTCGAACGGCAGGAGATCCCCGGCAACCTGTTCGCGGACGAACTGGTCATAGGGCTTGTCGGCGTTGAGGGAATCGATGACCCAGTCGCGGTAGCGCCAAGCGTGCGGGTAGGTGAAATTGCGCTCGTGCCCGCTCGATTCCGCGAAGCGAGCCACGTCGAGCCAGTGCCGACCCCAGCGTTCGCCGAAAGCGGGAGCGTCGAGGAGACGATCGACCAGCGCATCCACGGCGGCCTGGCGATCCCGGCTCGCGGCTCTCACGAAGGCGTCGATTTCTTCCGGTTTCGGCGGCAGGCCGGTGAGATCGAAGGAAAGGCGTCGGATCAGGGTGCGGGGATCGGCGGGAGGATTCGGCGTCAGATCGCGTTCTTCCAACTGGGCGAGCACAAAGCGATCGAGATCGCGAATCGGCCAGGCGGCGTTCTTCACCGCAGGCGGGTCCGCTTTTTCCGGAAGTTGAAAGGCCCAGTGATCCGAATTTTTCTCGGTGGGGACAACTGCGGAGTCTTCGCCCGCATTCGACTGACAGGGGAGCGACGAAACCACGACCGCTGCCAGGGAGAAGGCGGAGCATCGAGCCAGGGAAAACCGGGAGCGGGAGTTCATCATTCGACCGGGAAACTATCGGGCGGATGGTATCCGGACAAGGGGTGGATCAACGTGATGCCGTGAGGCGGCTCTCGGCCGAAAGCCGTTGCCTGAGTCGCGTCGTTTGTCCTAGGCTCGACGATCATGAAATCCCTACTCCTGTCCCTGGTCTTCGTCCTTTCGTTTTGCGGCGCCGCCGTTGTTTCCGCGGAAACGGAACGACCGAATTTCCTCATTATTTTCATCGACGACATGGGTTATGGCGATCCGAGTTGCTACGGCAACACCACGGCGAGAACGCCCCACATCGACCAGTTGGCCGCGGACGGGACGAAGTTCACCTCGTTCTACGCCCAGACGGTATGCGGTCCATCGCGAGGAGCCCTGATGACGGGGCGCTATCCGCATCGTGTCGGTGGCGGCTGGACCACCAATGCCGAGGAGGTCTTCATATCCGAGATCCTCCAGGAAGCCGGCTACACCACCGGCTGCGTCGGCAAGTGGGACATGTCGAAGCGGCGCTACCAGGAGGAACTGGTCCCGAACTCGCAGGGATTCGACGAGTACTTCGGGCCGTTGGGCGCCAACGACGCCGGGAAGGTGCGGCTCTGGGACAACCGGGAGGAAATCGATCCGACCTCCGACATGGGCTCGCTGACCCGGCGTTACACCGACCGGAGCATCGACTTTCTCGAGAAGCATCACGACGACGGGAAGCCCTTCTTCCTCTACCTCGCCCACACCATGATGCACGTGGTCATCGATGCCTCCGCGGAGTATCGCGACAAAACCGGGAAAGGACTCTACGCCGATACCTTGGAGGAACTCGATCACGAGATCGGACGACTGCTCGGCAAGATCGATGAACTCGGTCTGCTGGAAGACACTGTGGTGCTCTTCACTTCCGACAACGGTCCCTGGTCCAACGATCACCAGCGCCAACGCGCCAAGAATGCGAAATACGTGGAGTGGACGAAGGGACCGAAACTGCCCTGGGGCACGGCGGGACCCCTGCGCGGGGCGAAAGGCTCGACCTGGGAAGGCGGCGTGCGCGTGCCCGGGATCGTTCGCTGGCCCGGCCACGTCCCTGCGGGAAAAACCAGCGACGCCATCGTCTCCACCCTCGACGTGCTCCCGACCTTCGCCGCGCTGGCGGGGGTAGGAGAAAAAGTGCCGACCGACCGCACCATCGACGGAGTTGATCAAAGCGAGCTGCTTCTCGGCAAAAACGAAGCCGGCGCGAGAGACGGATTCCACTACTGGGACGGCAACGAATTGCAGGCGGTCCGGGAAGGTCCGTGGAAGCTGCGCCTGCCCGGCCTGAAGAACCTGCGCAAGTGGCCCGAGCTGGATCGCGGCACTCAGGAGGCGGAGTTGTATCACTTGGAAAAGGATCTCGGGGAATCGAAGGACGTGGCCGCTGATAACCCAGAGATGGTGGAGCGCCTGATGGCGCTCGCCGAAGAAGCCAAGAAGAAATCCTGAACCGACTCCCATCGGTCGATCCCATGAACCTCGATTACCACTCCCTCCTTGGCTGGCGCGACGGCGCCCGGAAGCTGCACATCCACCTCACCGAGATTCCCGACACCTCGGCGCACGAATCCTACGAGCACGAGCATGCCGCCGAAGAGGCCTTCTACCTGCTGGAAGGCGAGGCCGAGTACACTTTCGGCGGGAAGACGGTGAAGGCGGGTCCGGGCGAGGTCGTCTTCATGCCGTCGGGAGTGCGGCACGCGCAGATCAAGTATTTGACGCCGTCGATGCGCTACCTGACGATCCGCACCGTGGAGCCGGACGACGAACCCTGCTGCTGCGGCGAGGACCGAGCGCCGGAAGGAGAGTGACAGACGTCCCGCCGGATGATTCATCACGATGAACGAAGCAGCTTCGCAGGACATCCCGGTCTGGGTGGTGGTGCTGATTCCCTTCGCCTTTCTCGTCGTCTTCGCCACGACCTGGTGCCTGGTGATGTGGATTCTCAGCCGCGTCAGCGGTTGGAGTCGGCTGATGAAAAGCTTTGATCTGGCGGAGGAATTTCTCGGCTTTCAGAACTCTGCCTGTTCCAGGCGGAGTTTCACCTCTCGCCAGTTCGGAAAAACCTGACCAAGCAGTTTGAAGAACGCGGTGTCATGATGGGGCTCCTTCAGGTGGCAGACTTCGTGAGCGATGACGTAATCGATGCAGAGCGAAGGCGTTCGCACGAGATCCGGATTCAGCGAAATTTTGCCGCTGGGATGGGCGCTGCCCCACCGTTTGGGCATCGAACGCAGTTGGAGCCGAGGAGCCGGAAGCTTGTTCCGAACGCACCATGCTTCCCATTCGTGCAGCCGCCGTGAGAATTGCACTGTGGCTTTGTCGCGCATCCAGGTAGTAAGAAGTTTTTGCACCTCCCTTTCGGAGGGATCAGGCAGCCCGATCTCGAAAAAGGCTCCCTTGAGCTTCACACTTTCGTTCGCCACCTTTCGAACCTTCAGCCGGTATTGCTTTCCGAGATAGCGATGAGTCGCTCCGGAGCGATACGTGAGCGCTGGTTTTGCCACATTGAGCTGCGAAAACTCCCATCGCTTGGTGGCAATCCAACCGGCCCGCTTCTCGACTTTTGAGACGATGGCTTCGACTGGGGCATCTTCGGGCGCTACCAGTTCGATGCTGCCATTTGGCAAAACGCTGATGGCGAGTGTTTTGCGCGAGGAACGCTTGAGTTGGCACTCGCCGACTTGGGTGGAAACGGTCCCGTCGTCAAACATCTTGTGTGCGGCTCCGTGCAATGCTGATCGCTGACTCGATGAAGGCATCCATCTGATCGAAGGAGAGTTTTAGCTCGTGTTCTGCCTGGAGGGCGAAGAGGTAGTCGTCGATCTCGTTTCGCATCCGGTTCTGGGCATCGACGTTGTTCCTCCAGCCGACGATGCTGTGCTTTCGGATGATGTCCTCCACATGGCAGGCCGCTTCCGCGAGAATACTCTCCGGAGTTGCCCTGGGTTTTTTGTCACTCCCGTACCTAGGGCTATCCGGTTCCCTGACCACCGAGGATCTGGTCGCTTCTGATTCTCCCTTGCCCTCGCTGAGACTGCCTCCCAGCTGATCTTTCAGTGATCCGAAAAGAGCACGAGCCAAATCACGTTCTTTGAGGGCATCCGGCCCGTCGTTGTTCCGACCATGCAGTGGGTCATCTTTGCGAGATACTCGGCATCGCTAATTCGCTGATTTCGATACTCTTCGATTGCCTGTTCGATGAGGACGGAGAGTTTGCGAAAGAAGAACGGATCTTCGTCCATTCTCTCAGTGATCGTCTTCTTGGTCCGGTTGGCGATGGCGTCCGCTTTGGCACGCGGGGATTTAAGCTTCTCGACTTCGGCCTCGAATGCCTCCCGCTCGAAGATATTCACCGGGTCGACGATCTGCATGATCTCGTCGGCCTGAACAAAGGTGTTCAGCATCTTCTCGACCTGAGCCTCGTATTCACGGTAATCGATTTCCTCGGCGTAGCGGATTTTGACGCTGGCTCGGAGCCGATGGAAAAACTTTGCGGATTCCTTGTAGCGATCGATCTCCCCCTCGGGGGTGTGCTTGATCCAGTGGACGCTGGACAGTGCGAGTTTCAGAGTTCGGTTGAAATGCGACAACGCCGTGTAGAAGGCATCGCGTGTGATCGAATCTTCCAGTGCCAGTTCGAAGGCCTCCGCATCCCCCGTGTTCTCGATGCCTTCGAAAAACTTCCAGACCGACGCGTGCTGGTCAGGGAGCTTCTTCAGTTCCTCGCTAAGATTGGTGAGAGTTCCGTCAAGGTCTTCCTTGTCGAACTTTTCTCCGAGCGCGGTGTAGAGTTCCAGCGCCTCGTAGAGTTGAGTGACCACGCCGTAGTAGTCGATGATGAGTCCGTTGTCCTTGCCGTCGTAGAGGCGGTTCACGCGGGCGATTGCCTGGAGGAGATTGTGCTCTTTCAGGTTCTTGGCGATGTAGAGGATGCGGTTTCGGGGTGCGTCGAAACCGGTGAGGAGCTTGTCGACGACGATGATGATCTCGGGGTCGTCGCCCTTCTTGAAGGACTCGATAATGTTCCGGTTGTATTCCTTCTCGGTTCCATATTTCTCCATCATGCTCTTCCAGAAGCGGAGAACGGATTCGTCGGCTTTGGCCTGGTCGTCGCCCTCCCGTTCGTCAGGGGGAGAAATGATCACTTCGGATGAGACCTTACCGAACTCGTCCAGAAGTCGCTTGAGCCGGATGGCTTCCTTTTTCCCGGGAGCGGTTAGCTGAGCCTTGAATCCCGTGCCCTTCCAGTTCTTGGAGAAGTCCTGCGAGACGTCCCACGCGATGAGGTAGAGGCGTGACTCCAGGCGGTTCAGTTCGTCGCGACCGGAGAACTTCCGCTTGAGATCGGCTTTCTGCTCGGGAGTGAGTCCTTCGGAAAGACTCTCGAACATGTTGTCGATCCCGCGCTTGTTCACGTCCTGCATGACGTGGCGGCCTTCGTAGAAAAGCGGGACCACCGCCTTGTCCGCGACGGCATCGCGAATGGTGTAGGCAGGTTCGATGAAGCCGCCGAATTTCTTGGCGGTGTCCTTCTCGCCCTTCATCAAGGGGGTGCCGGTGAACCCGATGAAGCAGGCGTTGGGCAGGGACTTGAGCATCCGCGTATTTGCCTCTCCGTATTGGCTGCGATGGCTCTCGTCGACGAGGACGAAGAGGTTGTCGTCCTCATTGACGAAGGTAGAAGTCTTCGACGCGGCGTGGAACTTGTCGATGATCGTGGTGATGACCTGCGCCTTGTCACCCTGGAGCAGCTTGACGAGGTGCTTGCCGGTCTTGGCCTGCTGCGGGTTCTTGCCGCATTGGTGAAAGGTCTTCCAAATCTGTTCATCGAGGTCGATCCGGTCGGTCACGATCACGATGCGGGGATTTTTGATGCTATCGTCGAGAGCGAGAGCCTTACCGAAGAGCACCATGGTGAGAGATTTGCCCGATCCTTGGGTGTGCCAGATGACGCCCCCTTTGCGGGTGCCTTCGGGGGTGCGTTGATGGACGCGTTCGAGCGTCCGCTTCACGGCGAAGTATTGCTGGTAGCGGGCGATCTTTTTGACGGCTCCTCCCTCGTCGTAGAGGATGTATTGGCGGGCGAGTTCGATGAGGCGATCGGGTCGGCAGAGCGAGTAGAGAAACTCGTCCTGGGCGGTGAGCGTGACTTCCTCGACGGCCTTTCGTTCGCACTCTTCCTTGGCGGGGGCGAACATCCCGGCGAAGAGCTTCTCGTGGGCCTCCTTGCGGGGAGGGTCGTTGACGAGCTTGTGGACGGTCTCGCCGATGTCGGTCATCTCGCGCCATCGGGACCAGAACTTGAAAGGGGTTCCGGTGGTTCCGTAGGAGCCCTCGTTCTTGTTGATGCCGATGGCGAGCTGGCAATAGAGGTAGAGCTGGGGAATCTCGTCGCTCTCCTGATTGCGCAGGTTTTGCTTGATGGCGGCTTCGAGGGAGTGCTTCTCGTCGGGACGTTTGCACTCGATGATGACGAAGGGGATGCCGTTGACGAAACAGACTATGTCCGGTCGTCGCGTCTTCTTGCTGCCGGTGCGCTCCACCTCGAATTCGGCGGTGACGTGAAAGACGTTGTTGTGGGGATTCTCCCAGTCGATGTAGCGGAGCTGGGGACTGCGGATCTCGCCATCGACGTTTTGCTCGAAGCTCTCGCCGAGGGTGAGCAGGTCGTAGATCTTCTCACTGGTCCGGACGAGTCCGTCGAAGAGCGGCTCGCGCATCATCTCGACGGCCTTGGCGATGCTCTCGTCCGAGAAGCGGTGTTCCTGGCCTCGGATCTCGAATCGGTTGAGCCGGTGTAGCTGCTTGGTGAGGATGTTCTCCAGAATCACGTGCCGGAGCTTGCCCTGCCGCTCCACGGCCACCTCCTCCGGAGAGAGGTAGGTGAATCCCAGCTTCTGCAGGAGCTGCAAGGCAGGGATCTGTGAAATGAGAGCTTCGAGGTAGGAAGGAGCGGCCATGGGATGGGGCAAGATTCAATCCAACAGGGTTGGGTGGGGGAGCCAACCGGGTTGGTTCGATGGGCTAGAAGAGGATGGGCTCATGCGGCTTCCTCCTCCACCTTGACGCGAACCTTTCCAGTGAGGAGTTGTTGCATGAGGCCCCGCTTCTGGTCGTCGATCGCGTCCCGTTTCTGCTCGAGTAAGGAGATCTCCTGGTCGGCGGTGTCGAGGACGGAGGCGATGGCCTGTTGTTCGTCAAAACTTGGAATCGCGAGCGGAATCTTGGCGAACTCTTTGAAACGAAGGCTACCCCGTCGGTCGACCGAAGCGTTGGTGTTGACGCGGTAGTGGTGAAGAAACAGGGGCGACTTCAGAACCCTCCAGAGAAAAGGATCATGGATCTCACTCGTGGTGTCGAAAACCGTGTAAATCGGACTAACCAACCCGACGTCGCAAAGATCTTGGTAGCCGATAGAGCCCTCTTCGATATGATTCGTTGCGTAGGCGAAACTCCCGCGAGGGACGACTCGATACTTCGTGGTGTCGTTCGCGAAGACTTTTTTGCCAAAATACTCTTCGGAATAGACG